>NZ_JBGBPX010000002.1:0-252633 GCF_041107475.1 Rhodanobacter sp. FW021-MT20
CTGCCGAAAAACCCGTGGACGCATGCGGCTCAACAGGTGGTCGGGTAAAGGTCAACCACACGAATCGAGAGAGAGCCGAAAAGAGGCCTTCAACGACCTGCGAAGGAACTCCATTGATGCTTTGGCCCATAGATCTCCCTTTTGCGCAGCGTAACGCAGCGACTGCGAATCCTCCAGCTGCCACGCCGGCAGAAGGAGACTCCGACTCGCGTTATCCCGGGTTGATCGACAATGCGATAGGAATGCGGAGTTCTTCTCACGCATCACTGGATCATAGATCTCTGCGCCTTCAGCATAGCGCTCACGTTCTCTGTAAAGGACGAAGTCCGGCAAGTCGACAGCTATTGGCCACCGAAGAATGGGCAAAGGTGCTGCCGGAAACGAAGACTCATAGGGCAAATACATCGGCCCAAGATCAAGCAACTGGCCGCCAGCTAGCACCCAGTAATGTGAAGGAGGGCCATCGTGGGTTGTGCCGAATCCTTGGAGAGTCATCTGCGCGCCATCACGGGATACTACGGTGCAAATGAAGTCGCCTCCCACAAGATGTGCGGAGATCCCCTCGTCATGCAGTAGTGCGGCGATCCCGAACGAAGCATACATGCAACGCTTATAGAAGTCGGTCGGAAAGAACTCGCGAAGGGAAGTGTCTGCGATTGCCAATGCTTGGCCAACTGGATCTCTAGCGGGCATGAAGGTCAGAAGTGGAGTGTTGGACGATGAAATTCTTGCCCTATCATCTCTTGGGTTGGGCAAGAAGGGACCAAGCATTGATGCAAGTAGTAGTTGGCCATATAGTCCACATAGGGGAAGGGTCCGCTGCCGTCCCGTGTAGGGGGTAACTGTACTGCGGTGCACAGGGGGAGGAAATATGCCACGCTCAATTGAGCAGGGTTTCAGTGACTTTTTGGAAAAGCTCAAGGCCAAGATTCCGGAATCTCAAGCCGCAACGAATCATCGCGCCTCGATAGAGGCATGTTTGAGGAGCAACTTCGGCCTCAACAGGTTCGTCAGGATTGGTTCTTTCGGCAACGGAACTAGCGTGTCCGGGTACAGCGACGTGGATTACCTTGCCTCCATACCGGCCAATGAGGTTACGGCTTCGTCCAGCTACTTCCTGACGAAGGTACGCAATGCATTAGATACGAGATTTCCACTCACGGGTGTTCGCATCGATACTCCTGCAGTTGTCGTTCCTTTCGGCACATATAAATCTGAGACGACAGAGGTTGTACCGGCTGGCTACGTGACACAGAACACCTACAAGGTCTACAAGATCGCCGATGGCGATGGCGGATGGATGAACATCAGCCCAGACGCACATAATGACTATGTGAGCACAATAGACACGAAACTAGGTGGAAAGGTCAGGCCATTGATTCGTTTCATCAAGGCTTGGAAGTTCTATAGAGGTGTTCCAATCTCGTCCTTCTACCTGGAAATGTTTACGGCCCGCTATGCGAGCACCGAGACGAGCATTGTTTACTCGATTGATATAAAGCGAGTCCTGCGACAGCTAGTGGATCGCGAACTGCCCAACATGTACGATCCCACTGGGGTCGGAGGGACGATTAAGCCTTGCAAGACAGCCCTGTCCCACGCAGACGCATTGTCGAAGACGGGTACGGCGTCAACAAGGGCGGGAAAAGCATATGACGCTGAATTGCGCGGCGATACCAAAGGTGCGTTCGATTGGTGGTCACTGCTCTATGACGGACACTTTCCGACGTATTACCTGTGATGAATAGCATTCCAAACGTCCAGAATGATCCGGCGCAACTACACAAGTTGGCCGCTCAGCGACAGTTGTATGGTACGGCGAAGAGAATCCTCGCGTGGCAGCTGATCCTCACTGGACCCATCGCAACACTATCGGCATTGTTTGCAATTGCTTATCCAGAGGCGCGACCTTTTGTCGCGATCTGGGGCGCTACTATCATACTAGTAGATCTTTTCTGGCTCAGTGAGTGGCAAAAGCAAAAGCGCGAACAAGGTGCAAAAGCTCAGGAATCGTTCGATTGCGATGTTCTGAATCTGCCATGGAATCAGTTGAAGGCTGGCTCGAAATTGGACCCTGAGCTGATCAAAGAGCAATCCGACGCTTACCAAGCATGGGCAGTCCGCATGCCGACACTTCGAGACTGGTATCCCATCGAATTCGGACAGCTCCCACTTCATGTTGCCAGGATTGCCTGTCAGAGGACCAATTGCTGGTGGGATGGAAAGCAACGTAGGCATTACGGGGTAGTGGTTCTGTCGGCGATCGTGGTAGTTCTGATGCTCGTACTGGCTGCTGCACTTTTTGCTTCCGTTTCGTACAGAGATCTAGTGGTAGTCGTCCTCATTCCGCTCGCGCCAATGATTGTTACCGGGACTCGGCAGTACAGGGAACACACCCAGACCGCCGAACGTTGTGACAAACTGAAAGAGCATGCGAATTCGATCTGGGCACAGGCTATGTCTGGCGCATCAGCAGGGAGGTTGAAGAAAGCTTGCAGAGAGCTCCAAGATGAGATCTGCGAGGGACGCAAGCGGAGCCCGCCAGTTTTCGATTGGATGTTTCGACGGCTTCGAAATCGGTATGAAGGCCAGATGTCTTTTGGAGCGGGAGAGTTGGTCGCGGAAGCGACAGCCAAGCTCAGGTTATAGTCGAAGCACATGGATTAGTGCCCATCGCCTCTAGTAGTCACTTGCTGTGAGCAGCACCTTTGAGAATAGAGAATCAATGCCCACCCGGCCCTTCTCTCGAACTTAGCGCGGCTTGGCCGACAAACCTGCTTATAGGCAGGCCAAATTTTCCAGGTAAAGGGAATCATTGATACCCGTCGATGTCGCGCTTCTAGCGCGAAGGCGGCCATGAACCTCATGGTCGGCCGCACACGACCCGAAGCGAAGCCATAGGGTCAGGTTCATTTACCTGAGCGTCAACTCAACCTTTCGCAGGTTCAAACTTCCAAGACGGGATCAGGGCGCAATTCCTATGTTCGGCATGCCCCGCATCATGGTCAGGTCATCCAGGAACTCCGAGACGGGCTCCACGCCCGAAACCATAAGCTGGTCGCGCGCGCGGGTGCAGGCGACGTAGAGCAGGTGGCGTTCGGTGTTGTAGACCTCTTCCATGTCTGCATCGTCGGTAACGGACTCGATGCGCTGCTGCAACGGAACCACTTCGTCGTCACAGGCCATCACGGCTACCGCGCGGAATTCCAGGCCCTTGGCCAGGTGCATCGTGCAGATGGACACATGGCCGGGCGTGGTCTGGGTATGGTCGTCCAGCACCTTGAACGGCAATTCTGCGTGCGCCAAGGCGGCGCGGGCGCGATCCAGTTCGGCAGGCGAGCGCACGAACACGCCCAATTCCTGTGGCGTGATCCCGTCCTCGATGCGCTGGCGCAACCAGTCGCCGACGGTGGCTGACTCAATGTCCGCCGATGGGAAAGAGTTGATTGTCGGCGCGGGGCCGTTGAATACCGAGACCGTGCCGCGGCGTTCCTCGACGTTGCCATCCACATCGGCCACTTCCGGTGCCAGCAGGCGGTCAGCTTGCATGCGGATCTGGTGCGAGGTGCGGTAGTTGATATGCAACGTGCGCGAGCGGCCGCGGATGTCCACGCCCAGCGACTTCCACGAAAACGGCTGCTGGAAGATGCGCTGGCCCAGGTCGCCGGCGAAGAACAACGCATTCGGGCGATCGGCCCCCAGCGCCGCCAGGAACTTCAGCTGCGCCACGTTGATGTCCTGTGCCTCGTCGATCACCGCGAAATCGAACGGCGGATGCCGGCGGTTGGGCAGTTCGTTCGCCAGCCGCCCGAACATGCCTGCGCGGGTGATCCAACCACGCTGCTGCAGTTCGGCGCGAACGTCCTGGCAGATCGACCAGAGCAACGCGCGACGCGCTTCCGGCAGCCGTGTCTTGCGGCCCAGCCGCTGCACGTCGCGGTAGCTTTCCCAGCTGTCCAGTTGCCAACCGTCAACCACGTCCTGCCATTCCGACAGCAGGAAGGATGCGCTGAACTGATGATCGGGGTGCGCCGCTGCTGCTGCGTCCAGCTGGCTGCGAATTTCGTCAATGCTGGCAAGACGGGGGCGGCCGAACTGCAGTTCGTACAGACGTTCGCCAATGGCGTTCATCGCATGGACTTCGATGCGCTCGCCCAGCATGGGCGTGTTACTGATCAGGCGGCGCAGCTTGATGCGCAGTGCATGGGCCAGCGTGTCGGAGAACGTGGCCAGCAGGATGCGACCTTCCGGGTTGGCACGCGCCAAATGCACGGCACGATGCAATGCCACGATGGTCTTGCCCGTACCGGCCGAGCCGGACACCCGCGCCGGACCGCCGTAATCCTTCTCCACCCATTCGCGCTGCGCCGGGTGCAGGAAGATCGTCCACTTGTCCCACGGGAACGCCAGCGCGCGCTCCAGCTCTTCCACGTCGTTCATCGTACGGAAGCGACGCAAGGCATCCGGGTGCTCGAATGGACTGGTCGCCGGTACCGCGACGGCTGCCGGCATCGGCTGTCCGCCCGTCGCCAGTTCCAGCAAGGCTTCCGCCGCCTCGGCCGGCAGATGGTCGGTCAGTTCGAGCAGGGTGTCCTCATTTGCGGCGCGGACGTCCGGCAGCCATTCTTCCGGCACGCCGTAAGCAAGCAAATCACCGTCCGCCACGCCCGCAAAAAGCACCGGTTTGGCCGGAGCAGGCTGTTCGACCTCGACGTACTTCGGAACGGCGATTTCCTCGACCCGCTCGCGAATCTCCACCAACTGCGCTGCGCCGGTCTTCGGATGGGTCTCCAGCTTGCGACGCTCGGCCCACTGGTAGGCCTTGTCGTGGTGATCCACGTAACAAAGCAGCAGGCTCGCCGCAGTCTTGTGCACGATCAGGCGGATATCGCTGCTGACACGCACCGACCAGAAGTTCGGATCCCGTGCGCGATCAAGCTTATGGAAGCTCATGCCCGGGTTGACCGGATTCATCTGCAGGTCGAACGCCGTCGTTTTCACGGCCTTTTGCTCGTCGCCGGTGAGGCGGGCGAGGCTGTCGGTGAAGGTGTCGGCGATGCGGAAGTTCATCTCGCGTCGTTACGATCTACAACGATGCGTGTAGGCAACCGCGTGCCAGAGCGAAGGCTTTGAGCCTCTTGGCGAGCTTTCGGCATTCCTTTTCCGTCGATTTACCAAAATCGATTAAAGCATGCGCCGGCGATTCCGGAAGTGGATCTGGCTGGCACTCCAAACCCACCTCATTGACCTCCTTGCAATCGACTCCCCAGACACCACGAGATTCGAAACCAATTTTGGTTGTGTAGTGTTCAAAAGCAGCGGCAGCAGAAATCTGATCGCCATCATAGGCAGACAACTTGCCATCGTCTTTGGGAAACGGATAAAACGCCTGGCTTGTCAATTTTCCATCCGGGATAAAGTCAGGGTGAACCTGACGCAGGAGAACCGATTCTGGATTCATGCCGATTGCTGCTTGATGTGTTCAGAAAGAAACGCGAAGAACGATTTCCAATCAGAATCAGTTCCCAAAGGGAAGTCCATTTCGATCTCTCCATTTCTATCGCCAAACGAGTGAAAGCTAGCCCGCTCTTCGGCGAGGTCGATGTCTACCGATGGATCACCAACGGCCTCCCATTCCAGCAACAAATTACCATTTGGGGTTGGGGCTATTAGCGGAAGCTGAACTCGCTCTGGATATGCGCCAATTAATTTCTCGGCGACAATTGCAAGCTTGTCGCGATCAGGAGCAATTCCCTGTCCTTCGTACCAGCCATCTTTTAGCTGAATCAAATCGTCGAAACGCATCGCAAGCGGATAATTCTTGGTCACGTCAAGGGACTCGACGGATACCACTCGCTGCAAACGATCCCAAGAATCATACGTGGCCACACCTTTGACCTGAACCTGGTGCCTATTTCGCCCACCAAATTCTCGCGCCCTACTATGGAAACTCTCAGGCATTGGAACAATCGTATGTCCGCCATCTTCGAGCCGAAGTCGAAATGTCGACTTCTCCCAATCAGCCTCCACGATTGAACCCGCAAGATCGACATCTCTTTCGTAATACTGCTCAGCCGCAAGCACCAAATCCTTACGCTTGCCGGGAGTCAAAACACCAACGGTGCCTCCTGCTCTCGGAAGTTCCAACGTTTCGTCTTCGCGGAGCGAGCGCCCGAATTGGTTGAAATGAGAAAGCAGATCTTTAGGGAACTGCGCCGGCAGCGCGGTTACCGGCGCAGCTACGCATTCGGCAACCAAGTCACGCGCGCGTTCAAAGTACGAACTTTCGCCCCCTGTTAAAGCAAGCATTCCTGATATGACCAAGGCCAGAAGCGGCCTGGCGCTTCCGGGATCGATCTTTTCAATATCTAAGTGGAAATTTGAGGAAAAGCCTTTAGGAACACGCTGGCGATCCGGATGCTCTTGCAGGTAAAGATGCTTGGCTAGATCTACGATTAGCGACTCATATGCCGCAAGATCGCGAGCGACGTCCACGGGCAACGTGTGCTCATCGAAACGGAGGCCGGTGAATCGGGGCTGGACGAAGTCAGTTTTCATAACGATCGTCCTGCCTAAGTACCCGAGACCCTGAACACCTTCATCACCTCATCTCCAAGGTGGTTGATGACCTTTACGGCAATCCTACCGGATTTGGGCTTATCAAAGGGGCGCGAGGTGTCGCTATTGAGGGTCGCCCAGGCTTCTTCGTTGATTTCGGCTTTCAGGGTGGTCTTGAGGGACTTATAGGGGTCGTTGGCGCCGAGGAAGTAGGCGTGGCGGACGAAGAAGCTCTCTTCGTTGTAGTCGGTGTCGATGAACCAGCAGGCGATGCCTTCGGCGCCGTCGCTGCGGACTTCGCCGGTATTCGGGTGGAAGACGTCGACGCCGTTGACCTTGACGCGGATTTGGCCGGGTTCGCCATCTTCACCGGCGTCAAGGATGGCGATGTCGGGTTCGCCGAAGATGACGAAGAGGTTGCCCTTGCCGGTGTTCTTGAGGTCGTCGGCCATGTGCAGGTCGGCGTTCATGCGGGCTTTCAGCACCGGGATGCGGCCGAGTTTGTCGAACTCGGAAGACATGGCGTCGTAGTTGAAGGCACAGGTGATCAGCACGTCGAAGTCGGCGTCGCCGGCTTCGCGGGCGGCGGCGACCAGGTCGGGGCGGGAGACGGTGCCGAACTCGGGGCCGATGAAGATGGCAGCGCGTTTTTCCTTGTTGCCCTCCACGTATCGCGCTTCGGCACAGACCAGATCGCCGGGCCAAGGGGTGAGCGCAGTGAAGGTGATCTTGTCGGCCTTGTGCGCCTGCTGCACGCCGGCGGTCTTCAGGTTTTCCAGGATCATCTGCACGAAGTCGCGCTCGTCGCCGTAGCCGGGCTTGTCGTCGCCGACGCCGTCGATCAGTTCGTCGTTTTCGTCGACGCCGAGCACGCGGTGCGGGGACAGGCTTTCGACGGTAAACGGGCCGGCGACGCGGACTTTCTTCTTGTCCTCGTAGGGCTTGTCATAGAGGTATTCGGAATCGGCCTTGGCGGCGATGGAGGCGTCGATCTCGCGCTGGCGGGCGGTGCGTTCGCGCCACCAGTCGGCGTGCAGCTTGCTGGTCGCATCGGGCCATTTCACATCGGCCTCGCGCGGGATTTCCCATTCCTGCCAATGCTTGCCCAGCGCCTTGTTCAACTGTTCGCGCAGGGGTTCCAGCAGTTGCTGGAACTTGTCCCAGATGACGTCGATCTCGGAGTTGTTGGCGATGGATTTCAGCGTGACGTGCGGCACGCGCTCGTAGACGAAGCCGTGGGCGATGTTGCCGTAGGTTGGCTGCGACGAGGGCACGCTTCGGGTGATCTCGGCTTCCTTGTGCTGGCCTTCGGGCGAGTCGGCCAGCAGGTAGTACGGATAGCGCGCGCCCATGATGCGTGCGCGAGCCAGCGCCAGCGCCACGCGTGAGGTATCGAGGGTGATCCAGCGGCGACCCCATTGCTCGGCAACGTAGGCAGTAGTGCCGGAGCCGCATGTCGGGTCAAGCACGAGATCGCCGGGATCAGTAGACATCAGGAGACAGCGCTGAACCACCTTCGTATAGGTTTGAACTACATAGACGTTTTTTGCCGCAAAAGTCGATTGAATCGTGTCATCCCACCAAGCAGTAAGTGCCCGCGCTGGAAAGTCATCCTGATAGCGCGTGTACGTCAAGGTATTTCCAACGGCCTTTAGTCTTTCGGCTTTCGCAAGTACGCTCATGCCACGCTCGTTTGTTTTCCAGAACGACCCCTTTGATGGCTTTAGAAGCTTGCCTTCGAGAGTCACTGGGAAAGCCGTCTTCTCCCCTCCACTTTGCGATGTGATGTTGTCGGTGCGAAACAACCGCCCAAACTTTGGATCGAAATTTCCGCGCTCGTCCGAGGACAGGCGACGCCAACTACCATCGACCGATTCCACATTTGGATACGCATAGGTGTCGTATCCAACGGACATCAACTGCTTTCTATATTTGACCTTCTCCTTGTCTTTCGCATAGAACAAGATCGTGTCGTAAACGACATCAAGGGTCTTCCCACCCAACGCAGAGGTTTTTTTGAAAGGAATCGTGGCGATAGCGTTTTCGTCACCAAATACCTCATCCATCACAGCCCGCACACGGTGCACATTCTCATCCCCGATCTGCACAAAGATCGATCCCGATTCGGTCAGCAGATCGCGCGCCACCGTCAGGCGGTCGCGTAGATAGGTCAGATAGGAATGGATGCCGTCGCGCCACGTATCGCGGAACGCCTTGACCTGTTCCGGCTCGCGGGTGATGTGCTCGGCGTTGCCGTCCTTGACGTCGCGGCTGGTGGTGGACCACTGGAAGTTGGAGTTGAATTTGATGCCGTAGGGCGGATCGAAGTAGATGCACTGCACCTTGCCGCGCAGGCCCTCGCGCTCGGCCAGGCTGGCCATGACCTGCAGCGAATCGCCGAGGATCATGCGGTTCTGCCAGTTGCCGTCGTACTGGTAGAAGTCGGTCTTGTCGGCGCCTTCGGGCAAGCCGTTGAAGTCGCCGAACAGGTCGGCCATGGAGCCGGACTGCAGCTGCGCGCCGGCCTGGCTTTCGCGCTGCAGGTCGTCGATCAATACCTTGGGGTTGACCTTTTCCTGGATGTACAGCGGCGGCGCGTTGACGACGAGGTCGGACCAGTCCTGCTGGTCCTTGCCGCGCCAGACGAGTTGCGGGTCAAGGTCGCGGTTGCGCGACTGCTTCTCGTCGTCCAGCCCCTTGGCGGTGCGCGCGTAGGCGACCTTGACCGGCGTCTGATCCTCCTTCTGCATCACCGACTGGTATTCGGCGGTGGGGATGTTCTTGCGCTTGGCCTCTTTGTGCTTGAGGGTGGCGATGGTCTTGGGGGCGGTGGGCTTGCGCGCCATGCTTGACAACCTTTTCAAATACCGATGTCTTGCCTTCTTTAACTAGCGGAGCTCGCTAGTTAAGGATCCTGGGCTTTCTTTAACCAAGCGATACGCCACTCACGAATCGAGGGCGTCGGGCTTCTTCAGAGATTTCCTGTATTCCGAGGCATGCCGGCGCTCGACCTTCTTCACGTCTTCGGCAGCCGGCAGGTGCTCCGGCCGGATGCCGCGACTGAGCAAGGTGTCGCGCACGGCCTTGTTGTTGGTGACGTGCTCGTGCGAGATGGCCTGTTCGCTGCCAAGCTTGCGCTCGCGTGCGTTGTGGATGGTGATTTCGGTGGCGAAGTCCTTGGCTTTGAGGATGATGGTCGGCGCAAAGTCGGCCAGCGGGCGGCTGGCGGGCACCTTCCAGGCGGCCTTCATGGCCTGCGTGGACTTGCCGAATAGGGCCTGGTCACCCTTGCTGCGGATCAGGGCGAAGTCCTGGTTGCCGCCGGTTTGTTCATAGATGACACCGGAGAGCTCCTTTTCCGTCTGCGTGAGTTTGTGGCGGGCGGATACACGCTCAGCTTCGAGCAGGTGCTGCTCGATCAGCTCGGCGCGCCGGGTCTGGATGGCAAAGTAGGTCTGGGCGAAGGCGATGGCCTCTTTCCTCGGATCGCCGTTCTGGGCGATGAGGTAGCAGGCGTAGCGGGTGAGCATGATATCGTCGATGGATCGCTCTGCCCCCTTGGCCAGCGCGATCATTTTGTTGACGTCAACAAAATGATCGGAGACGGCACGATCAGACAGTTCACAAGCAATTTTTGCCTTTGAAATCACGGTGCTGCTGAAATTTCGCCATTCAGCATAGCCAAGCAGGTATTGCAGATCACGCGCCAGCCAGTACTCGACGCCACTTTCCGTTCGCTGCGCATGAGCCTCGAAATTTTCGGTAAGCGACTGGATCAGCTCGGTTTTCATGCGGTGACCTCCGTTTCCGCGTTGTCCGTGGCGTTTTGGATCATCTGGTCGAACTCGGCTTCGATCTTCCTGGCGAAGTCTTCCTGCATGGCGTAGACGTCGGTGAACTCGGCGAAGGCCCAGCGGCCGTGGGTCTTGAGGTGGTTAACGCCGGGCACCCAGTAGGTGTCCATGGTGGATTTCTTCTCGATGGCGTCTTCGCCGCGGTAGCCCTTGATCTCGACGATGAGGTTGAGGGGGTCGTCATCGCCGTGCCCATCGTCGACCTGCACGATGTAGTCGGGGATGTAGATGCGGTTCCTGGAGCCGAAGCGGTAAGGCACTTCCAGACCCAGGTTGCGGTTCTTGACGTAGGCGCGCACGCGCGGATGGGCTTCGGCGACACGGCAGAACTCGCCTTCCCAGTCGCTGTCGAGGATGGCCCAGTTGACGTGGCAGCGGCGCGCATCGGTTTCCCAGCGCTCGGTGCGCGAGGTGGCGAAGTTGACGTGGCGGGTGGAACCGACCGGGTTGTACGGATCGAGCATGGCCTTCATGGGCCGCTGGCCCATGTGGGCGCGCGTGATGGCGGCGGTGATCTTGTTGCAGGCCATGTCAGCCAGTTCCTGGTACATCAGTTGCGCCGGGTAGGTGTTGCCCTTGCAGACCAGGCAGGTGTCCAGCCACTGGCGGGTGATGCGCTTGGCCTGACCGAACAGATTGAGCTGGGGCTGCTGGTCGGAATCGCGCAGTTTGGTGTAGAGCAGGCGTTGGGTCAGATGGAACAGCACGGTGGACAGGCGCATGTCGCCCAGGTACTTGGGACTGAGGTCGATGCCTTCGCCGACGATACCGGCGTTGCGGGTGACGGAGGGGCCGATCAGGTCCGGGGTCAGCGTCAGCACCGAGTTGTCGTCGAAATCGGCACTCAGTCGATCCTCGGGTAGTTCCACGCGGTAACCAAGCACGCGCGGAAAGCGGATCTCCAAGGCATCACGCTCGGGGCGCACGGCCTTGACCTGTACGGTTTCGCGCGGCGGCTGCGGCGGCGCCACGACAGGCTTGGCGGTGAAGTCGAACGGGATGCCGAGCACGTCGGCATATTCGACGTCGAACAGGCCATCCTGGTTGAGTTCGTAGGACTGGCGGCGCAGCGCGCGGCCGATGACCTGTTCGCACAACAACTGCGTGCCGAAGGCACGTACGCCGAGCACGTGGGTGACGGTGTTGGCGTCCCAGCCTTCGGTGAGCATGGACACCGAGACCACACAGCGGATGGACTCGCCCAGGTGACCGGCGCGGCCGACGGTGTTCATGACTTCGCGCAGCAGGTCCTGGTCGGTGATGGCATCCGCAGCACGCGGGTCGTTGTTGCGGGCGATGATCTCGCGCTTGAAGCGTTCGAGTTCATCGGACGCCATGGTGCGGAAATCCTTGTCCAGCGCGTCGCCCGATTCCAGTTGCTCGCTGTCGATCAGCAAGGTGTGCGGGCGCGGGATGGGGTTGCCGTGTTCGTCGAAGTTGCGGAACAGCGGCAGGCGGCCATTGACGAGTTCGCCGTTGCCGTCGTCGTTCTCGCGCACGAAACCGGAAATGTAGTCGTACACCAGCTTGGAGATCGCGGTGTTCTGGCACACCACGATGAAGCACGGCGGCACGCGGATGCCGGCCTCATTCCACAGTTCGAACGTTCGCGCGTAGTGGTCGTACAGGGCATCCAGCGCGGTCTGCAGTTCCACCGGCAGGCTGAGCGGATCCAAGGCCTTGCCCTTGCCGCGCCCCTTCTTCGGCATTTTCTTGCCGATGTGCTTCCACAGCTCGCGGAACTTGGGCATTTCGCCGCCGGGGATGTTGTCGGCCACCGGCACGCGCGGCAGCTTGACGATGCCGCATTCGATGGCGTCCATCAGCGAGAAGTCGCTCATCGTCCATGGGAACAAGGTGCCTTCGGCGTAGCCGGAGCCGCTGAGGAAGAACGGTGTGGCGGACAGGTCGATGACGCGATGGACGCCGAGCTGGCGGTTGACCGCTTCCAGGCCGGAGATCCACAGGCGGGCGGCTTCGTTGTTGTTTTTCGCCTCTTCCTTGTCGTCGCCCTTCAGCTCGTCAATGTCGATGGTACCGGGCTTTTCCCGATAGCAGTGATGCGCCTCGTCGTTGATGACCAGGACGTTCTTCATGCCCATCAGGTCGGGCATGACGCGCTGGATCATCTGGCCTTCGGTTTCCTGGGTATCGAGCGGCGCACCATCCCTGCCCTGCAGCAGGCGGCGGCCGCCCTTGGACAGCTCCAGCCGCTCGCGCAGCTTGAAGGCGTGGTAGTTGGTGATGACGATCTTGGCGCGCTCGAGGTCGCCCATCATGTCGGCGGGAACTAGTTCGCGGCTCTTGTAGTAACTGTACGGATCGTTCGGCTGCAGCACGCGCAGGCGGTCGCGGATGGTGATGCCGGGGGCGACGATCAGGAAACCGCGGGTGAACCGCTTGCTGTTGGGGTGACGCACGGCGTTGACAGTCTGCCAGGCGATCAGCATGGCCATGACGGTGGTCTTGCCGGCACCGGTGGCCAGTTTCAGGGCCAGCCGCATCAGTTCCGGGTTGGCGTCGCGGTTGGCATTGGCCAGGTGATCGAGGATGTTCTGTGCGGCCTTGCCTAGCTGTGGCGCGACTTCGACCAGCCAGATGGCGGTTTCCACCGCCTCAACCTGACAGAAGAACGGTCGCAGGCCGCTGAACGGGTGATGCCGCCAGTGCTGCAACAGGCGCGCGGTCTCCGGGGTGACGTGCCACTGGCCGGGGTCGGGGATCAGCCGCCAGCGGTCGACCTGCTGGCGTACACCATTGATGAGAGCGCTGTGATACCGCTGCGCATCGGTGGAAAGATCCGCGTCTCCCAATGCAAGATCGCCCTGCTCGCCGCCACCGCTTCGCTTGCGCGGCCTGGGAATAGGCGTAACGAAATCGGCGCCACGACGGCTGTCGATGATCTTCTGGGTGGGCTGGCCGTTTTCGTCGAGTTCCCAGTGACGGGCCGGGTAGTCGTACGGCGAATTGAGAATCGGCCGCTCGAAGAACTGGTTTTCCATGTCACCCCTGTTTTCTGCCGTTCCGGCGCCCTTTGCGGGAACGCTGCAAACTGTATGACGCCTGCGTGTCCCGCGCAAAGAGACCCCACGGGATTCGAAGCACGGCCGTTGCCGGTCAGGCGCCCGCATTCCTGCCGTGCCACATGGGCTTTCGCCCACATCGCTACACAGACTATGGCTTCATGCCGCTCCGGGCCATCCGGGCCTGACCAACGAAGTCATCCGCAGTGTCCCGCTCACCTCATCGCGGCCTTGTTGCGATTCTGGCAGCGTCCTTGGCCGATAGCCACGATTTGGCATTGCCGCAGTGGTGCTACGGCAAAAGGAGAGCCGTCATGGCATGCCCAATTGTGCGCACGCCGTGTTGGACTAGGATACGCACCACCCATCGTCAAGGAACGTCACATGAAGGGATTGAGCCAGCGCATCGTCGATTTCATCGCCGCGCTTGAACCGTCGTACACCCGCCAGTTGGCCGACGGCCACGAGTGTGCGTTGTGGTTGGGCGATGGCACCTTGCTGCTGCCGATGGACGAATCGCATGCCGCCCACGAGGAGGGCTGGGTCGCCGTGCTGTGGCAGGGCGACGGGCAACGCCGTTCGGAAGTGCCGGGAAGCCTGCTGGCCAGTCGGGCCATCCTGCAGCATGCGCAACTGCTCGGTATCGGTCGCGCGCCGGACGTGACAACGGCCACGCGCGAAATCCTGCTGGCGCATTTCACGCGGCGCACCGGCATCACATTGCGCCCGGATACGGCATTGACGGCTGCGCATGATTCGCATCCGGTGCGTGCCGAAGCACGGGCGACGGCGGATCTGCCCGTGATCTGAACCGGCAGCGAGCCGCTCGATGCGGTTCGGGCGGCCACCTCCATGTCGGTGTGATGCACCGCGACGAGCGCCGGTGCCATTTCGGGCGCCCTCCCTGGCGCACCGAATCTTCCTGAAACCAGGGTGCCTTTATTGCACCGTGAAGTCCTTGCTGGACACCGGCTGCCCATTCAGGGAAATCGCCACCTTGTAGCTGCCCGCCGGCCAGCCGCTGGGCTTGCTGATCTGGAACGCGGTGGTGGCCGGGCCGGTCGGTGCGATCGACTTGCTTTCCTCATGCACCGTCTGGCCGTCCTGATAGGTCCATTTGGCGGCCAACGCGGCCGTGCCCGCGCCGGACGTGGTGACAGCGGCGTAGATGGTATCGCTGGGCGCGAAGCTGCTGCTCGGCGTGGCGACCTTCTGGTCCGCCCCGACGGCATTGCCCAGTTCCACGTCCGTCACGCTGACGGACGTGGGCGCTTGAGCCGACGGAGCGGCCGCGCCATCCGGTTGGGCGGTCGGTGGCGGAGTGCCGGCAGGTGTGGCGGTCGGTTCACCCTGCTTGCCGCAGGCGCTCAGCGACAGCGCAACGGCCAGGGACAATACGCCAAGCGTCGTGATGCGATGGTTGATCTTCATGGGTTCGCCTCCTCAGGCTTTGGCGGGGATCTTCAACACCTGGCCAGGTGCAATGCGGTCGGGGTTGTCGAGCTGGTCGCGGTTCGCATCGAAGATGCGATGCCACTCGTTGGCGTTGCCGTAGACGTGTTTGGCGATCTTCGACAGGTTGTCGCCGGAAACGACGGTATAGGTTTGCGCAGCGGCATCCGGCGCCGTCGAGGACGCGCCGCCCTGCACGTCGGAGAAATCCGGCTTGCTCGTCTCGTTGCCCATCGGGCATTCCTCCATTGAAGTGGAGGGACAGGAATAACGGCGCGAAGGTTAGTAGTACGTGAGCGCCCCGTCATTCATGCGGCGATGCTTCAGCTTTGCTGCGACACCAGCCGCCGTGTGCGACGACGCTCGCGACGTGCCGCACGCCAACCTTTCCAGCGGGCGGCGAGGCAGGAGAAGATCACGTACAGCGCCGGCGTGCTGAGCAGGGTAAGGCTCTGCGAGACGAGCAGGCCGCCGATCAGCGCGATGCCCAGCGGACGGCGCAACTCGGAGCCTTCACCCAGGCCGATGGCCAGTGGCGCCGCGGCGAGGATGGCGACCATGGTGGTCATCATGATCGGGCGGAAGCGCACGACGCAGGCCTCGCGCGCCGCTTCCATCGGACTCTTGCCGTGCTCGCGTTCGGCGACCAGGGCGAAGTCGATCATCATGATCGCGTTCTTCTTGACGATGCCTATCAACAGCACCAGCGCGATCTGCGCCACCACCGACAAGTCGGTGTCGGTGATCCACAAGGCCAGCAGCGCACCGACACCGGCAGCGGGCAAGGTGGAAAGGATCGTGATCGGATGGATCAGGTTCTCGTACAACATGCCCAGCACGATGTAGACGGTGAGAATCGCCGCCAGCACCAGCCACAGCATGCCGCCCTGCGCCTGGCGGAAGCGACGGAAGTTGTCGCCCAGGCCGAGGCGGATGTCGCCCGGCATGCGCATGCCGTCCACGGTGTGCTGGATGATCGCGTAGGCCTCGCCCATGCTCACGCCCGGTGCGAGATTGAAGCTGAGGTCCATCGTGGTGTACTGGTTTTCGTGGGTGATCGAGGTGGGCGACAGCCCCGGCACCTGCTTCACCATCGCGGTGATCGGAATCATCTTGCCGCTGGTGGAACTCACGTAGATCTTGTTGAGCGCATCCGGCGTGGCCGTCTGGCTGGGTAGCGCATTGACCACGACCTTGTACTGGTTGAGGTCGGAATAGATGGTGCTGACCTGGCGCTGGCCGAAAGCGTCGTACAGCGCGCCGTCGATGGTGCCGACGGAGACGCCCAGCCGCGCCGCGGTATCGCGGTCGATCACCATGTTCTGCAGCAGGCCGGATTCATCCACGTCACTGCCCACGTCGCGCAACTTGGGGCTTTTCTTCAGCTGGGCAACCAGCTTGGGCAGCCACTCCTGCAACTCGGTCAGGCTGTTGCCCTGCAGCGATACCGAGTACTGCGCGCCCTGGCTGGTGCCGCCACCGCTGGGCAGATCCTGGATCGGACGCAGGCGCACGTTGAGGTCGGGGAAACGGTCGGCCTTGGCGCTCAATCGCGCTAGCGCGGCGAAGGTATCGTCCTTGCGTCCTTGCGCAGGCGTTTTCAGCTGGATGTTGAACGACGCACTGGTGCCGCTGCGACTGCTGCCCAGGCGCGCACCGACCACGGCCACGTCCGGATCGGCCAGCAGCATGTCGGTGATGCGGTCGAGGCGTTTCACCGACTCGTCGAACGACACCGTGGAGCTGGAACTTGCACGCCCCCAGATCAACCCGGTGTCCTGCGGCGGAAACAGCCCGCCCGGCACCACCTTGAGCAGGAAGAACGTGGCGACGATCAATACCAGCGGTGTCAACGCCAGCATGAGCGCATGGCGCAATGCGAAGTCCAGCCCACGCGTGTAGACGCGCAGCATGCCGGCGTGGAAGCCTTCCAGCGCCGCGCCCAGCCGCGACGGCTTTTCCGGCTCGCTGTGACCGCGCAGGAAATGCCCGCACAACGATGGCGTCAGCGTCAGCGACACGATCGCCGACATCACGATCGCCGCCACCAGCGTCATCGTGAACTGATGCATGAACATGCCGGTGATGCCGCCGGCGAACAGCAGCGGAATGAATACCGCGGTCAACGAGGCGGTGATCGAGACGATGGTGAAGCCGATCTCCTTCGCCCCGGCCAGCGTGGCCTCCAGCCGCGACATGCCCGCGTCGATGTGGCGGATGATGTTCTCGATCACCACGATGGCGTCATCCACCACGAAACCGATGGCGATCACCAGCGCCAGCAGGGTGAGGTTGTTGAGCGTGTAGCCAAGGATGTACATCACGCCGAACGCACCGGCCAGCGACAGCGGCACGGTGACCGCGGCGATCAGCGTGGGTGCCAGCCGGCGCAGGAACAGCGCCATCGTCAGCACCACCATCGCCAGCGAGATCAGCAGCGTCACCTGCACCTCGTGCAGCGAGGCGCGGATGGTCGGCGTGTGGTCGAAGAACGGGGTGATCACGGTCCCGGGATGCAGGTAGGCGCGCAGCATCGGCACTTCGGCCTGCACCCGGTCGACGGTGGCGATGACGTTGGCGTCGGCCTGCTTGTACACGTACATCAGGATCGCCGGCTTGCCCTGGAACCAGGCCGCCTGGTAGGCGTCCTCGGTGCCGGCATAGACATGTGCCACGTCGGACAGCCGCACCGGCACGCCATTGTGCATGGCGATCACCAGCTTGGCGAAATCGTCGGCCGTGTGCAGCGAATCGTTCGCGGTGACGATCATCTGCGTCTTGCCGTTACTCAGGAAACCCTGCGGCGAGGTGACGTTGGCGGCGGTGAGCGCGTTGCGCAACTGGTCCGGCGACAAGCCCATGGAGTTCAGCGCACGCAGGTTCACGTCGACCCGGATCGCCGGCGTGGCGGCGCCGGCAATATCCACCGAGGAAACCCCGGGTATCTGCCTGATCCGCTGCGCCAGCAACGAATCGGCCACGTCGTACAGATCCGCCGCCGACTGCGTTTCCGAGGTCAGCGCGAAGGCGATGATCGGATCGTCGTTGGGATTGGCCTTGCGGTAGCTCGGTGCGCCGTTGAGTCCGGAGGGGAGATCCGGCAAGGCGGCATTGATCGCCGCCTGCACGTCGCGCGCGGCGGAATCCAGGTTGCGTCCGTCCTGGAAGAACATCAGCACGAAGGTGCTGCCTTCGGAACTGTGCGACCGCATGGAGTCGATGCCGGCCACCTGGCCCAGGTGGCGTTCCAGCGGTGCGGCCACGGTGGAGGCCATGGTGGTGGCACTGGCGCCGGCCTGGCTGGCCTGCACGAAGATCACCGGGAACTGCATGTCCGGCAGTGCCGACACGCCGAGCAGCGAGTAGCAGATCATGCCGATGACGAACACGCCCATCGCCAGCAACGAGGTACCGATCGGGCGGCGGATGAACGGGGCACAGATGTTCATGCGTTACGGCAACTCACGGCGCGGTGGAAACGTTCGACAACGGAATCATGCATCTTTCACTCAACGCGCGAGCCGCGCCCGGGTTGAACCGGAACCGCGAAAACCGAAAAGGCACCCCGGGATTCCGGGGTGCCGTGGAAGTCATGCGGCGACGTGCGACATGGCTGACCCGGGCCGCCCGAAGGCGGCCGCCAGCGTCGACGACTCATGCCCTGCTCTGCTGGATGCGCGCCAGCTCGCGTTGTTCGCGGCGGTGCTGCAACCAGTCGGAGAAACGTTCCATGTAGAGGTAGATCACCGGCGTGGTGTACAGCGTGATCAACTGCGACAGCAACAGGCCGCCGACGATCGACACGCCGAGCGGCCGACGCAGCTCCGCACCGATGCCGTTGCCCAGCGCCAGCGGCAAGGCGCCGAGCATCGCCGCCGCGGTGGTCATCATGATCGGGCGGAAGCGCAGCAGGCAGGCGCGGCGGATCGCATCGTGCGCATTCATGCCGGCACGCCGCGCCTCGATCGCGAAGTCGATCATCATGATCGCGTTTTTCTTGACGATGCCGATCAGCAGCACGATGCCGACGATGCCGTCCACCGACAGGCTCATGCCGCACAGGATCAGTGCCAGCAACGCGCCCACGCCGGCCGGCGGCAGCGTGGAGATGATCGTCAGCGGATGGATGTAGCTCTCGTAGAGCACGCCCAGCACGATATAGATCACGATGATCGAGGCGAGCAGCAACAGCACTTCGTCGCTGAGCGAAGAGGAGAACTCCGCCGCCTTGCCGATGAACTCCCCGCGCACCTGCGGCGGCATGTTCAGCTGCTTCTCGACCTTCTGGATCGCCGCCACGCCCTGCGACAGCGAGTAACCCGGTGCCAGGTTGAACGAAAGCGTCACCGCCGGCAGCTGGTTCTGGTGGCTGACCACCAGTGGCGCATTGGTGACCGTGGCGGTAGCCAGCGAAGACAGCGGAATGGTGCCGCCGGCGCCGATGGTGAAGCCCACGTTGCCGCCGTTGCCGATGCCCGATGGCGTGGCCGAGTTGCTCGACTTCACCTGGCCGAAACTGGTGGCAGTGGAGCCGGTCAACGCGCCGTTGCCGTTGCCGCGCACGGTCAGCTTGTCCAGCAGATCGGCGCGGTTGCGGAACTGCGGCGCCACTTCCAGCACCACGCGGTACTGGTTGAGCTGGGTGAAGATGGTGGAGATCTGGCGCTGGCCGAAGGCGTCGTACAAGGTGTCGTCGATGGTCTGCACCGGCACGCCGAGGCGGCTGGCCTTTTCGCGGTCGATGTTGAGCTTGAGCGCGTTGCCCTGGTTGACCAGGTTGTTGCCCACGTCGGCCAGTTCAGGCTGCTTGCGCAACGCCTGGGTCATCTCGGTGGCGTACTTGGCCAGCTCGTCGGAATTCACGTCGGACAGCGAATACTGGTACTCGGTGGCGGCCACGCGGGTATCCAGCGTCACGTCCTGCACCGGCTTCAGATACAGCGCCACGCCGGGAATGCCGGCGGCGTCCTTCTGCAGGCTGGCGACCACGCTATCCAGGCTGCCGCGCTTGCTGCGGTCCTTCAGCACGATGCTGAGCTGGCCCTGGTTGAGCGTGGGGTTGATCGTGCCGGCACCGATGAAGGCGGCCACGCCGGCCACCGCCGGGTCCTTGCGCAGCGCGGCGGCCACCGCCTGGGTGCGGTTTTCCATCTGCGGGAAGGCGATGTTGTCGTCGGCCTGCACCACGCCGGTGATCATGCCGGTGTCCTGCTCGGGCAGCAGGCCCTTGGGAATCACGATGTACAGGCACACGGTGACGACCAGCGTGATCGTGGCCACCAGCATGGTCAGCCGGCGATGGTCGAGCACCCAGTCCAGCGAGCGCTCGTACAGCCCCACCGTGCGCGACCACACGGTGCGCTTGCCGGCGGCGGCGTGGCGTTCGTGCGCGTCGTCGCCTTCGGGCAGTTCGTCGGGCTTGAGCAGGTAGGCGCACATCATCGGCGTCAGCGTCAGCGACACCAGCATCGAGATGGTCACCGCAATCGTCAGTACCCACGCGAATTCGTGGAACAGCCGACCGGTGACGCCGGGCATCAGCAGCAGCGGCAGGAACACCGCCACCAGCGACACGGTCAGCGACAGCACGGTGAAGCCGATTTCCTTCGCGCCGATCTCGGCCGCCTCCTTGCCGTCCTTGCCCTGCTCGATGTAGCGCACGATGTTCTCGATCATCACGATCGCATCGTCCACCACGAAGCCGGTGGCCACGGTCAGCGCCATCAGCGAGAGGTTGTCCAGCGACATGCCGGTGAACGACATCACCCCGAACGTGCCCAGCAACGACAGCGGCACCGCCACCGACGGAATCACCGTGGCCCACAGGCGGCGCAGGAACACGAAGATCACCGCCACCACCAGGAAGATGGTCAGCAGCAGGGTGAATTCCACGTCGTGCACCGACGCCTGGATGGTGATGGTGCGGTCGGCGAACACATCAAGATGCACGTCGGCCGGCAAGGTGGCGCGCAGCGACGGCAGCACCTGGCGGATCTGCTGCACCGTCTTGACGATGTTGGCACCGGGCTGGCGACGGATGTCCAGCAGCACCGCCGGCTTGTTGTTGGACCACGCGGCGAGCTGGTCGTCCTCCACCCCATCGACCACGTTGGCCACGTCGGACAGCCGCACCGGCGCGCCATTCTTGTAGCTGATGATGGTGCTCTTGTACTGGGCCGCGTCGACCAGCTGGTCGTTGGTGCCGATCGAGTAGCTCTGCGTCTTGCCGTTCAAGGTGCCCTTGGGCGCATTGACGTTGGCCTGGGTGAGCGCGCTGCGCACGTCCTCCATGGTCAGGCCGAGATTGGCCAGCTGCGACGGATTCACCTGCACGCGCACCGCCGGGCGCACGTTGCCGGCGATCGATACCAGGCCCACGCCCGGCACCTGCGACAGCTTCTGCGCGATCACCGAATCGGCCATGTCGTTGACGTCGCGCAGCGGACGGCTGTCCGATTGCAGCGACAGCGTGAGGATCGGCGCGTCGGCCGGATTCACGCGGTTGTATACCGGCGGGTACGGCAGGTTGCTGGGCAAGGTGCCCTTGGCCTGGTCGATCGCCGATTGCACGTCCTGCGCGGCCACGTCGATGTCGCGGCTCATGTCGAACTGCAACACGATGGTGGACAGGCCGGCGGAGGAATCCGAACTCATCATGGTGAGTCCGGAAATCTGCCCCAGGTTGCGCTCCAGCGGCGTGGTGATCAGGTCCGCCATGGTGGTGGCGCTGGCGCCCGGGTACTGCGTGGTCACCACCAGGCTGGGGGCCTCGATCTCCGGCAGCGCCGACACCGGCAGCTCGCGGTAGCCAAGGATGCCGAGCAGCAGCACCGCCACCATCAGCAGCGAGGTGGCGATCGGACGGCGAATGAAGAGCGAGGAGAATCCCATGGGTCGTCGTAACCGTCAGAGTCGGTGGATGCTCTCCGGCCGTCCCGCGCCGCAAGTCGTCTGCGCGCAGG
This sequence comes from Rhodanobacter sp. FW021-MT20, assembly GCF_041107475.1. Classification (NCBI taxonomy): domain Bacteria; kingdom Pseudomonadati; phylum Pseudomonadota; class Gammaproteobacteria; order Lysobacterales; family Rhodanobacteraceae; genus Rhodanobacter; species Rhodanobacter sp. FW021-MT20. The sequence goes on from NZ_JBGBPX010000002.1 coordinate 21,850, forward strand.
CCGGGGAGGAGCCGGGAAATGGACGTCCGTCCACGTTCGGGTGATGACGCGAGCGCGGGCCGCCGGACCAGGTGAAGCGGTGCGCGGCGGGTAGCGACGCTTTCGTCGCGGCCCGCGCGGCGCGGGCCAGCTTAGTGGCCACGATGCCGACCACCACCCTTGGCCTGTGCCTTCTTCAACTGGGCATCGGTCGGCGCCGGCGGCACTTCCCCCGGCTTGAGCGCATCGACCTTGCTGCCCGGCTTCAGGCGGAACTGGCCTTCGGTGACCACCTGCTGGTTCAGCGCCACGCCCTTGTCGATCATCACGTGACTGTCGCCGACTTCGCCGGCCACCGTCACCGGCTGCATCTTCACCGTCTTGTCGGCCTGCACCACGTAGACATAGTCGCCGTCCGGGCCGCGCTGCACGGCCTGCGACGGAATCACCAGGCCACCATCCACCGTGCTGACCTTCAACTGCACGTTGACGAACTGCCCCGGCCACAGGTTGCCGTCCTTGTTGTCGAACACCGCACGCAGCTTGAACGTACCGGTGCTGGTATTGATCTGGTTGTCCACCACCTGCAGCGCACCACCGGCGTCGATCGGATGGGAGTCGGTGCGGTCGAGCGCGCTCACCTCCAGGTCGGCGCCGCCCTTGAAGGCCTTGCGCACCTCATCCAGGTTCTGCTCGGGCAGGTTGAATTCCACGTAGATCGGATGGACCTGGGTCAGCGTGACCAGAGCCGTGCCCGTGCTCACCACGTTGCCCGGGTCCACCGCACGGATGCCGGCAATGCCGTCGATCGGCGAGACGATGCGGGTGTAGCCCAACTGCACCTTGGCGCTTTCGGCATTGGCCTTGTCCGCCGCCACCAGCGCTTCGTCCTGGGTCACCGTGTTGCGCAGGCTTTCCAGTTCCTGCTTGGCGATATAGCCCTTGGCCAGCAGGGTCTGGCTGCGCTGGTAGTTGCTGCGCGCGGTATCCAGCTGCGCCTGCGCCTGGGCCTTCTGCGCCACGGCCTGGTCATACGCGGCCTGGAAACTGCGCGGATCGATCTGCGCCAGCAGCTCGCCCTTGGTCACCGGGTCGCCTTCCTTGAAGTTGATGCTGAGCAGCTGGCCACTGACCTGCGGGCTCACGGTGACGGTATTGCGCGCCACCACGGTGCCCAGGCCGGTCAGGTAGATCGGCACGTTCTGCTTGACCACGGGGACCACCGTGACCGGCACCGGCGGCGTGTCGGCACCGGCCTTGCCCTGGCCCTGCCCTGCGCCACCCGGTTTGTGCACCAGACGGAAACCGACCGCCAGCAGCACGATCACGATAATGACGATCAGCGCGACCTTCCAAAAACGCGACATGTAAAGCTCCCGGGTAGACGGCCGGACCGAACGATCGCGACCGGCGCGCATGCGCCTGAACAATGGAGTTGGACAGCTGGAAATGTTGGACTACTGAAGAATAGGTGCAGTTCAACGGAATTGAACAATGCCAGTTGACATGGGGGGGGACATGACCGATGGCAGGGGACGGCAGGTCTTGTGGCGGCCCCCCGCCACCGGACAGTGCAGAATACGGCCTTTCGCGGCAACAGGGGGAACCATGGCCGCCACCTCGACGGCAACACACGATCCGTCTGAAACTTGCGCCCGGCTTCGTCTATAATGGCAAAATTGTTGCCCGTGCAGCCCATGCGGAGCCGTCGCGCGGCGATTTCGTCCACCGACGAGCAGGCATGCCTCGGAAGCCTTGACGGCTTTCCGGCTTACCCAATGATGACTGGAGTACGTGAGTGAGCGGATCCATGACCAAATCCGACCAGGGCTTTCTGCGTCAGTTCTCGATCTTGATCGTAGGCCTGTGCCTGCTGACCATCGTGCTGATCGTCACGGCAGTCACCATCTACCACCACGAACCGGCGGAAACCAATCCGAACGCGCCCAAGGCGGTGTCTGCCGAACTGGCCCCAGTCGGTGCCGTATACGCCGGCAACACCGGCCGCGCCGCGATGGAGGCCGCCCAGGCCGCTGCCGCCAAGGCCGCCGCGTCGCAGGTCGCCTACGGCGGCACCACCGACGGCAAGACCATCTACGACCACCTGTGCACCAGCTGTCATACCGCCGGCGTCGCCGGTGCGCCGAAGCTGGGCAACAAGGCCATGTGGGGGCCGCGCATCGCCGAAGGCCTGCCCACCCTGATCAAGCACGCCACCGAGGGCTACCACGGTCCCGACGGCAACTTCATGCCACCGAAGGGCGGCAACCCCGCATTGAACGACGCCCAGATCAAGGCCGCCGTGACCTGGATCGTCGACCAGGCCAAGTAAGCCCAAGCTTCAATAAAGCAAAAGCAAACGCCGCCTTCGGGCGGCGTTTTCGTTCGCCCCTTCTCCCCGCCGGGGAGAAGGTTGGGATGAGGGGACGGGGCTCGCATAAGCAAGCTGTTTGCGTTCGCCTCCTCTCCCCTTTGGGGAGAGGATTGAGGTGAGGGGCGGGTGCTCGCGACAACTTCCCATCGAAGCACGCCTTGAAACCAAGGTTTTCGCGAGACCGGCCCCTCACCCCGGCCCTCTCCCCGGAGGGGAGAGGGAGAAAACCCGGCGATCATTCTCCCGCCGTATGCGCCGCCACCCACGCCCGCGCAAAATCCCGCAACTCCGGAAAGAACGCCTCGAAGCACGCCCGCAACGGCACCTCCATCCCCACCAGCACCGGCAACGCCGTATCCAGCGGATTCGCCCGCCGCAACCGCCGCCCGATGCCAGCCAGCGCCCGGCCGATCTCCGTGCGATCCGCATACCCCGCCGGCAAGCCATGCGCCTCCATGTAGCTGCGGAAACGGCGCAAGTCGTCCGGCAACAACGCATCGTGCCGGTGCAACAGCGCCCGCACGCCGTCGGAGAATGCCTCCAGCGGGACCGGGCTCCAGCGCGCGAAATCCCGTGCCAGGCAATGATCGAACCACATGTCGAGCAGGATGCCGGCGTAGCGTCGGTACGGCGGCTCGAACAACGCGCGCGCCGCGACCACGGCGGGATGGTTGTCGGTGAATCCGTCGATGGCCCGATGCAGGTGGATGCCTGCCACCAACCGCGGCGGCAAGGCCGGATCGGGCGTGCCGCGCACGAAATCGCCCATCAGACCGCCCAGTTGCAACAGTTCGTCGTCACCGGCCAGCAGCACGTGCGCCAGATGGTTCATCGACGCGCCCGCGGCGGCCGGCGCGGGCGGCCATCGCGCCCGGCGGGTATCATGTGCATATGAATCTCACCGAGCTTCCCGACGACCCCACCGACTTTCCCGAGCAGGCCGCCAGCTTCGCGCTGTCCGGGCCGGCCGGCAAGCTGGAAACCCTGAGCGAGATCGCCGACCGCCCCGGCGCGCGTGCCGGCGTGGTGGTGATCTGCCATCCGAACCCCGTGCAGGGCGGCACCATGCGCAACAAGGTGGTGACGATGCTGGAGCGCAGCCTGCGCGAATCGGGGCTGGACACGATCCGCTTCAACTTCCGCGGCACCGGCGAATCGGAAGGCAGCTACGACGACGGCGATGGCGAAAGCGACGACCTGGCCGCGGTGGTGGCCTGGCTGCGCCGCGTGCGCCCGCACGATGCGCTGTGGCTGGCCGGCTTCTCGTTCGGCAGCTACGTGACCATCCGCAACGCAACGAAACTGCAGGCGCAGGCGCTGGTCAGCATCGCGCCGCCGGTCGGTCGCTGGGAAGTGGCCAACGACGTGCTGCCCAACTGCCCGTGGCTGGTGGTGATGGGCGAAGCGGACGAAGTGGTGGAGCCGCAAGCGGTGTTTGACTGGATCGACGGCATGGACCAGCCGCCCGAGCTGATCCGCATGCCCGACACCGGCCATTTCTTCCACCGCCGCCTGATGGACCTGCGCGGCGCGGTGAAGCATGCCGTACGCGATTGGCTGCCGGAACCCCGCAGCGCCGCTTGAGCCACACGCCACGCAGGCCCATGCCTCGCGCCCCGAGCCTCCCGCCCACCCTCCCGGCTGTTTTCGCATGTCCGCCAATCCCATCGCTCCCTCCGTTCGCTATCAGGAAGGTGTCACTGCGCACCGCTGGCAGGCCGACCCGGCCCAGCTTGCCCTGCTGCCGGAGTTCGACCGGCTGCACGCCGCGCTGTGCGCCCCCGCGGCGGCGCCTGGCAACGGCCTGTTCGGACGGCTGAAATCCCTGCTCGGCAATGACGAAACCGGCGCCGGCGCCATTCCCGGCCTGTACCTGTGGGGCAGCGTGGGCCGCGGCAAGACCTTCCTGATGGACCTGTTCGCCGCCAGCCTGCCACATGGCGTGGCGCTGCGCCGGCACTTCCACCGCTTCATGGCCGAGGTGCACGAGCAGATGCGCGAACTGGGCCAACGCCAGGACCCGCTGGTGGATGTGGCCGCCGGCATCGCGCAACGCTGCCGCGTGCTGTGCCTGGACGAATTCCTGGTCAACGACATCGGCGACGCGATGATCCTGGCCAATCTGTTCGAATCCCTGTTCGCGCGCGGCGTGAGCCTGGTCACCACCTCCAACACCGCACCGGCCAACCTGTACAAGGACGGCTTGCAGCGCGCCCGATTCCTGCCGGCCATCGCGCTGATCGAACAGCAATGCCGCGTGGTCGAGATGGTGTCCGCGCAGGATTGGCGCCTGCGCGCGCTGTCGCAGGCGCCGGTCTACCACACGCCGCCCGGCGCCGAAGCCGAGCGCGCGCTGGCGCGCATTTTCGACGGCCAGGCCCATGGCGAGGTCAGCGAAGGGGGCGAAATCATCATCAACGATCGCCCGATCCCGCTGCGCAAGCGTGCCGACAACGTGCTCTGGTTCGACTTCGACGCGCTGTGCGACGGCCCGCGTGCGGTGGCCGACTACATCGCACTGGCCAAGGCCGGCCCGGCGATCATCATTTCCAACGTGCCTCAATTCACCATCTATAGCGAGGACGCGGCCAAGCGCTTCGTGCAATTGGTGGACGAGTTCTACGACCGCCACGTGAAGCTGGTGCTGTCCGCCGCCGCGCCGATCACCGAGCTGTACGACGGCGAGCGCCTGCGCGCCGAGTTCGGCCGCACCGAGTCGCGCCTGATCGAAATGCAGAGCGAGGAATATCTGGCGCTGCCGCACCGCCAGGGTTGACGCACGCGCGCATTGCGCTGCCCGCATGGCGGCAGTAGCCTGAAAGCCGGGGCTTGAACGTCACGCCGTTCCTGCTGGGGGATTCACGATGCACACGCTGTCGGAGACTCGCCCGGACGCCGTGCCGGGTGACGGTCAACCACCCTCCGCCGTCGACGACGCGAGGCCGGAAAGCCGTTTTGCCGTGCCCGGCTTCGACGCGGTGGCCCGGCTCGCGGCACAGGCGCTGCATGTGCCGCTGGTCGCGCTGGTGCTGAGTGACGGCCGCGCCTACTGGTACACCGCCGGCGCGGACGATCCCACCCGACCCAGCGACATCCTCGCCACCGCCTACCTGGAGGCCGCGCGCAGCCATACCGCCGAAGTGGTGCTGGATACCGGCGACGATGCCCGCTTCCGTCCGGCGCCACCCGTGCCCCATCCGGCATCCGCACCGGTGCGCTTCTTCGCCAGCGAGCCGGTGCGCACCCTCACTGGCCAGCAAGTGGGCGCGCTCTGCGTGATCGACCATGCCCCGCGCTCGGCCCTGGCCGAACACGAGCGCGTGGCCCTGCGCGATGCCGCCGCATTGGCCGGTGCCGGCGTGGTGCTGCGCGGCTACCTTGGACGCACCGAGCCGGTGACCCAGTTGCCCCACCGCAGCGCCTTCTTCGAGGACCTGCGCACCCACCTGCGCGATGACACCAACCACGCGTGGCTGGTGGCCATCGAAGTGGCGTCGGTGGCACGTTTCAACGCCTTCGTGCGCGCCATGGGCCATGCCTATGCCGACGAACTGATGCGCGTGGTCGCCGCGCGCGTGCAGCAGTGGATGACACCGGACATGCACTTGTACCAGGTCAGCGTGACGCGCCTGGCGATCGTGCTGCCGCAGACGCACGGCGAACCGACCCCGGCACGACTGGACGATCTTGTGGCCCGACTGCGCCATCCGTTCGACTGCCTCAACATCCCGCTGACCCTGCGGCCCGGCATCGGTCTGCTGCAGGTCGACGCGCGCGAATTGCGCGGCGGCGATCCGCTGCGACGAGTGATGAGCGCCTCGCACGCAGCCCAGCGCAGCGCGCCGGGCTGGGCCCGCTACGAGCAGACCCAGGACGAACACCACCGGCAGCAATTCTTCCTGGTCACCGAACTGGCTGCCGCCATCACCGAACGTGCCGAACTGGATCTCCACTACCAGCCCCGCATCGACCTGGACAGTGGCCGTTGCGTGGCACTGGAGGCCCTGCTGCGCTGGCACCATCCCACCCTGGGCGAAGTGCAGCCCGGCGAATTCATCGGGCTGGCCGAACAGGCCGGATTGATGCGCGCACTGACCGAGTGGGTGTTTGACCACGGCATGGCACAGCTGGCGACATGGCGCGCGGACGGGCTGGACATTCGCCTGTCGCTCAACGTGTCCAGTGCCGACTTCGATGCCGAACTGGTCGCGCGGCTGCAGGTGCTGATGAGCCGCCACGGCATCGATCCGCACCTGCTGGAACTGGAATTCACCGAAAGCACCCTGATGCAGCATTGCGACGCCACCCGCCGGCACCTGGCCGCGATCTGTGCGCTGGGCACCACTGTCGCCATCGACGATTTCGGCATCGGCTACAGCAACCTCGCCTCGCTGCGCCAGATGCCGGCCAGCAGCCTGAAGATCGACCAGTCGCTGGTGCGCGGCATCGACAAAAGCCACGCCGACGCGGCCATCGTGCGATCGGTGAGCGCGCTGGCGCGCGACCTGGGTTTCCGCGTGGTGATCGAAGGCGTGGAAAGCGAATCGGTGCACAACGTGGTGCTGGCCATGGCCTGCGACGAAGTGCAGGGCTTCCACATCTCGCGTCCACTGCCCGCCCGTGACGTGCCGGGCTGGCTGCGTTCCTACGCCGCCGCACCACTGCCGCCACGCCATCGCACGTCCTCGTAAGAGCCCGCTGGCGGACGATGCTCTCCGTCACGCACCCGAAAAAGCATCGCCCGCCAACGGGCTCCTGCGGGAACGCCGGGATGTCTCGCCAGGGAGCCGGCATCTTCAACACCCCGGCGACAAACTGCTACCTTGGTACGGTGTCCTTCCGCGGAGCCACGCATGATCACTGTTCTTGCCCTTGCCCTGCTGCTCGGTAGTTCGCACGAGGGCGGCTTCCCCGCACGCGTCACCCAGGCCAAGCTGATCGAAGCCGGTACGGCCGGCACGGCCTACCAGAAAGTGTTGTGGGGCCAGATCGGCAACCCCACCACCGATGCCTACCGCAGCTGCCTGGCCAGCAATGCGCCGGCCGACACCACGCCGTTCACCCTGGTCGCCGATGTCGGCGCCGATGGCAAGCCCAGCCATGTCGAAGTGATGCCGGCCACGCCAGTGGCCAAGTGCATGGCCGGCCAGTTCACCACGTGGACGCTGCCCAAGCCACCGGCCGATCCGTCGCCCTACCCGATCGAGATCGATTACAGCATCGCCAAGTAGGCCATTGCGCGGTCAATCGTCAACGCGTGCCGCCAGCTCGGTCGCCATCGCTTCGCGCATCAGGTATTTCTGCACCTTGCCGGTGACGGTCATCGGGAACGCGTCGACGAAGCGCACGTAGTGCGGCACCTTGTAATAGGCCAGCCGACGGCGACAGTAATCCTGGATTTCCGCCTCGCTGGCCTGCGTGCCCTCGCGCAGGCGCACCCAGGCGCAAACCTGTTCGCCGAACTTCGCATCGGGCACGCCGAACACCTGCACGTCGAGCACCTTGGGATGGGTGTAGAGGAATTCCTCGATCTCGCGCGGATACACGTTTTCGCCACCACGGATGATCATGTCCTTGAGCCGGCCGACGATGCGGCAATAACCGTCGTCGTCCAGCGTGGCCAGGTCACCGGTGTGCATCCAGCCGGCGGCGTCGATGGCTTCGCGGGTACGCGCCTCATCCTGCCAGTACCCCAGCATCACCGAATAGCCGCGCGTGCACAGCTCGCCGGGCTCGCCGCGCGGCACGATGCGGCCATCGGCATCCACCAGTTTCACCTCCACGTGCGGGTGCACGCGGCCGATGCTGTCCACGCGTCGCTCCAGCGGGTCTTCCGGCAAGGTCTGGAAGCTCACCGGGCTGGTCTCGGTCATGCCGTAGGCGATGGTGACCTCGGCCATGTGCATCTCGCCAACCACCCGACGCATCACCTCGATCGGGCACGGCGAGCCGGCCATGATGCCGGTGCGCAGGCTGGAAAGATCGAACTCGGCGAAGCGCGGATGCTCCAGCTCGGCGATGAACATGGTCGGCACGCCATGCAGGCCGGTGCACTTTTCCGCCGCCACGGTTTCCAGCGTGGCCAGCGCATCGAAGCCCTCGCCGGGAATCACCATGCAGGCGCCGTGGGTGACGCAGGCCAAGTTGCCCAGCACCATGCCGAAGCAGTGGTAGAACGGCACCGGAATGCACAGCCGGTCGTGTTCGGTGAGGCGCATCGCCTCGCCGATGAACCAGCCGTTGTTGACGATATTGTGATGCGTGAGCGTGGCGCCCTTCGGCGCGCCGGTGGTGCCGGAGGTGAACTGGATGTTCACCGGGTCATCGAAACCCAGCTCGCGCTCGGCTTCGTGCAGGTGCGCCAGCGTCGCGGTGTCGCCAAGCCCGACCAATTCGCACCAGAGCCGCGTGCCGTGAGCGGCCTCGTCGTCGAGCAGGATCACCTCGCGCAACTCGGGCAGCCGTGCGCTGGCCAGCGCCCCCGGCGTGGCGGCGTCCAGCTCCGGCACCAGCTCGTGCAGCAGTTCCAGATAATGCGAACTCTTGAAGCGTCGCGGCAACACCAGCGCCCGCCATTGCACGACATGCAGCGCGTGTTCCAGCTCGTGCGCGCGATAGGCCGGGTTGATGTTCACCAGAATCAGCCCGGCCTTGGGCGCGGCGAACTGCAGCAGCACCCATTCGGCCCGGTTCGGCGCCCAGATGCCCACCCGGTCGCCACGCTGCAGGCCCAGCGCCAGCAGCCCCGCGGCGACACGTTCCACTTCGGCGTGGAACGCGCGGTAATCCATGCGTACCGCCTGCGCGCGCACCACCAGCGCGGGGCGCTCCGGGTGCGTGGCGGCGATGCGATCAAGCAACGCGCCGATGGTTTCCCCGAGCAGCGGCTGGGCACTGGCACCGTGAACGTAGCTGGGCAGATGGGGCACGCGTCATCACTCCCTGAAAGGCGACGGGATCGAGCATAACGCCGCGGTGGCAAGCCGGATCGGCGCGCGCCCTTGCCCGGCACGACGCAGCGATTTTCTGCGAGGCGCCACAAACCGCGCCAGCACTTGCCTTGCCCGGCTTATCCACCGACTTATTCACAATAACTTGGGTTGACCAGCATCAGATCACCCGATATGTTGTGTCCGTCGGTGCCAATCCAGACCTACGGTCGGGCTGGCTTAATAGGGAATCCGGTGCGAATCCGGAACTGCCCCGCAGCGGTAAGCGGAAACGAACGCCATCACATGCACTGGCCGCCATGGCTGGGAAGCGAAGGCAAGTAGGCGGGTCGCAAGACCCATGTCCGCGAGTCCGAAGACCTGCCGACGCGATACGACCGGAGTGTCGTGTCGAATAGGTGACGGCTTCCGCGGGGAGGTGCGTCGTGCAACGGGGCATCTGCGCCCCGCGCACGCGTGACCGCGGTGACCACACCCCAACCCTGCGCGAGGGAGCAGGTGGTCGACACCCAAGGTCAGGAGCGAACCGACATGCAGCCTCTCGATACCACCGTCCGCGAGCGTTCCGGCGCCCGCGCGGAGTCGTCCGTATTTTCCGCCGAGGCCGTCGAGGCCACGGCCAACATCAGCGAAACCCCGATGCCTGCCATTCAAGAAAAACAAGAAGCCGCCCCGGCCGAAGCCTTTGCCCTCACCCCGCCGCACAACCCCGGCCAGATGCGCGTGACCAAGCGCAATGGCGGCCAGGAGACGGTGGACGTCAACAAGATCGTGCGCGCGGTGACCCGCAGCGCCGACGGCCTGCACGCGGTCGATCCGATGCGCGTGGCGCTGAAGACCATCGGTGGCCTGTACGACGGCGCCACCACCCAGGAGCTGGACCAGCTTTCGATCCGCACCGCCGCCGCGCTGACGGCCAAGGAGCCCGAGTACGGCCAGCTCGCCGCGCGCCTGCTCGGTGCCTACATCGACAAGGAAGTGACCGGCCAGGAAATCCAGAGCTTCTCGCAGTCGGTGGCCCACGGTGCCGAACTGGGCATCCTCAACGAGCGCCTGCGCGACTTCGTGGCCACCAACGCGCGCAAGCTCAATGACGCGATCGATCCGCTGGCCACCCGCCGCTTCGAATACTTCGGCCTGCGCACGGTGTACGACCGCTACCTGCTGCGTCATCCGCAGAAGCGTTTCGTGACCGAGACGCCGCAGTACTTCTTCATGCGCATCGCCTGCGCGCTGGGCGGCAACGACATCGCCGAGACGCTGGAGCTGTACCGCATGCTGTCGTCGCTGGAATACATCGCCAGCTCGCCCACGCTGTTCAACGCCGGCACCGCGCACGAGCAGCTCAGCTCGTGCTTCCTGCTCGACTCGCCGACCGATTCGCTGGAGTCGATCTACGACAAGTACGCCGACGTGGCCAAGCTCAGCAAATTCGCCGGCGGCATCGGCCTGGCCTACTCGCGCGTGCGTTCGCGCGGCTCGCTGATCAAGGGCACCAACGGCCATTCCAACGGTCTGGTGCCGTGGCTGAAGACGCTGGATGCGTCCGTCGCCGCGGTGAACCAGGGCGGCAAGCGCAAGGGCGCGGCCTGCGTGTACCTGGAAACCTGGCACGCCGACATCGAGGAATTCCTCGAGCTGCGCGACAACACCGGCGACGAGGCGCGCCGCGCGCACAACCTCAACCTGGCCAACTGGATCCCCGACGAATTCATGCGTCGCGTCGAGACCGACGGCGACTGGTCGCTGTTCGACCCGAAGGTGGTGCCGCACTTCGTCGACAGCTGGGGCGAAACCTTCGAAACCGCCTATCGCAAGGCCGAGGCCGAAGGCCTGGCGGCGAAGACGGTGAAGGCGCGCGACCTGTACGCGCGCATGCTGCGCACGCTGGCGCAGACCGGCAACGGCTGGATGACCTTCAAGGACCGTTGCAACGCCACCAGCAACCAGACCGCCAAGGCGGACAACGTCATCCACCTGTCCAACCTGTGCACCGAGATCCTGGAAGTCACCAACGCCGGCGAGACGGCGGTGTGCAACCTCGGTTCGATCAACCTGTCGCGCCACGTGATCGACGGTGCCGTCGACTACGACAAGCTCGCCACCACCGTGCGCACCGCCGTGCGCCAGCTCAACCGGGTGATCGACCTCAACTTCTACCCTATCGACACCGCCGCCACCGCCAACCGCAAGTGGCGCCCGGTGGGCCTGGGCGTGATGGGCCTGCAGGACGTGTTCTTCAAGCTGCGCCTGCCGTTCGATTCGGCCGAAGCGCTGGCGCTGTCCTCGCGCATTGCCGAGGAGATCTACTTCCACGCGCTGTCACAATCGAACGAACTGGCCGAGGCCGAAGGCGCGCATCCGGGCTTTGCCGAAAGCCGTGCCGCCAGTGGCGACCTGCAGTTCGACCATTGGCCGAACGCCAAGCCGCACGATGACGCACGCTGGAACGCGCTGCGTGAAAACATCAAGGCCAAGGGCCTGCGCAACTCGCTGCTGATCGCCATCGCGCCCACCGCCACCATCGCATCCATCGCCGGCTGCTACGAGTGCATCGAGCCGCAGGTGTCGAACCTGTTCAAGCGCGAAACGCTGTCGGGCGATTTCCTGGTGGTGAACCGCTACCTGGTCGACGAGCTGAAAACGCTCGGCCTGTGGACCAGCGAAGTGCGCGACGCGATCAAGCTGGCCGAAGGTTCGATCCAGGGCATCACCGCGATCCCCGAGCGCCTGCGCCAGATCTACCGCACGGTGTGGGAGCTGCCGCAGAAGGCACTGATCGAACTGGGCGCCGCACGAGGGGCGTACATCGACCAGAGCCAGTCGCTGAACCTGTTCATGGAAAACCCGAACATCGGCCAGCTCAGCTCCATGTACATGTACGCGTGGAAAGCCGGCATCAAGACCACCTACTACCTGCGCTCACGCCCGGCGACGAAGATCGCCAAGACCACGGTTTCGGCAGGCAAGGCCGAGGCCAAGGCAGCGCCCGCCATCGATCAGGACCAGGCAAGTGCCGCCGTGTTCTGCTCGCTGGAAAATCCGGAGTATTGCGAGGCTTGCCAGTAACGCTCCATCGTCATCCCAGCGAAAGCTGGGATCCAGTGCCTTCGGCTTCGATGCGCAAAGTCACTGGATCCCAGCCTTCGCTGGAATGACGGCAAGGGTGGGAATGACGGTGAGGGTGGAAGCGATGGCGAAGGGTCACCGATCTCACCCGCAAATCTCCGCGTAAAGATCACGCCAATAGGGATTGGATTTCTCGATGAGTTCGATCTTCCATGCACGCTTCCATGCCTTGATCGCCTTTTCGCGGGCGATCGCGGACTCCATGCTTTCGTGCTGCTCGAACCAGACAAGGCCATGCACGTGATGCCGCTGCGTGAAACCGTCGACCACCTCGCCACGGTGTTGCCAGACACGCGCCGACAAATCGGACGTGACTCCGACATACAGCGTGCTATTGCGATGGCTCGCGAGCAGGTAAACGCAAGGATTGCGCTCAGTCATAACCCTCAACCCTCCAGAACCCCAGCCACGTCATCCCAGCAAAAGCTGGAATCCAGCGCCTTCAGCTTTTGCCACCGCAACGTGTAGGCGCAAGACGCTGGATCCCAGCTTTTGCTGGGATGACGGCAAAAGCATCATCGCGCGCCTGACAGGCTGCGCTTCATAGAGGAAGCACTCATGTCCACTCAACCCGAACACCCCCAGAACATCCTCGACCCCGGCTTCGAGCTCACCCTGCGCCCGATGCGCTATCCCGAGTTCTACGAGATGTATCGCAACGCCATCAAGAACACCTGGACCGTGGACGAGGTGGATTTCTCGCTGGATACCACCGACCTCAACAGCAAGATGTCGGCGGCCGACCGCCACCTGATCCATCGGCTGATCGCGTTCTTCGCCACCGGCGACACCATCGTCTCGAACAACCTGGTGCTGAACCTGTACCAGCACATCAACGCGCCCGAGGCGCGCATGTACCTGTCGCGCCAGTTGTACGAAGAAGCGTTGCACGTGCAGTTCTACCTGACGTTGCTGGACACCTACATTCCCGACCAGAACGAACGCGCCAAGGCCTTCTCGGCGATCGAGAACATCCCCTCGATCCGCGCCAAGGGCGAGTTCTGCTTCAAGTGGATCGACTCGATCCAGGACATCTCGCGGCTGGAAACGCGCGCGCAGCGCCGGCAGTTCCTGCTCAACCTGATCTGCTTCGCCGCCTGCATCGAAGGCATGTTCTTCTTCGCCGCCTTCGCCTATGTCTACTACTTCCGCTCGCGCGGCCTGTTGCATGGCCTGGCCTCGGGCACCAACTGGGTGTTCCGTGACGAGAGCTGCCACATGGCGTTCGCGTTCGAAGTGGTACGCACGGTGCGCGCCGAGGAGCCAGACCTGTTCGACGAGGAGATGCGCGCGCAGGTCGAGGAAATGCTGGAAGACGCCATCGCCTGCGAAACGCAGTTCGCCGAGGACGTGCTCTCCGGCGGCGTGGTCGGGCTGTCGTCGAAGGAAATGCGCCAGTACCTGGAATACTGCGCCGACCAGCGCCTGGCCCAGCTCGACCTGCCGAAGAAGTACGGCGCGAAGAACCCGTTCGACTTCATGGACCTGCAGGACGTGCAGGAAGTCACCAACTTCTTCGAGCGCCGCGTCTCCGCCTACCAGGTCGGCGTGGAAGGCGAAGTGGCGTTCGACATGGCGTTCTGAACCCGCTCGGGATGTGGCCAGGACACGGACGCAGCGCTGCGCCCGTGTCCGCCCCAACACAACGCGCTCACAAATCGCTGTGCATGCGTTCGTGGTGTTCGGACTTGCGCTGCAGGGTGTCGGCGAAGCCGTGGTTCACGTCGCGGTGCATGGCTTCTTCGGCGCGGATGATCACGATCACGTCGCGCAGCCGGGCATCGGCCGGCAGGCTCCAGTAATCGATGGCCACGTGCGGCGCGGGCACGTTTTCGTCGGCGCCGCTGTCGATCTGTGCCAGGTAGTGGTTGTAGCTGATCACCGCTTCTTCCTCGAAATAGCCCACCACGCGATGCGCCGTGCGCGGCGAGCACAGGTACAGCAGGAAGAAGGCGTTGTAGAAGATGCCCTGCACGATGACCACCACCACGCGCTCGAACCAGGTCGGGCGGATGATGGCCATGAAGGTCATCAAGTGCATGCGCTCGTTCTCGGCCTCGTCCAGCAAGGTGTAGATCCAGCCATCGTCGTCGCGCATGCGGCGCAGGCAGCGCAGGTGCTGCAAGGTGGCGCCCACCATGCCCGGCACTGCGGCCACGGTTTCCAGCACCACCGCGCGATGCCCGTAGCGCTTGGCGAAGAAGGTGTCGGCGATGAAGCGCAGGAACTTCACGAAACCGAAGGCGATGCGGTCGCGCGCACCGCGCGGCTCGTGATGCCGCGTCAGGCTGATCTGCTCCTCCGGTTGCGGCGAGCGCTTGGGACTGATGCGGGTTCGTTTGGTATCCATCATCTGACTCCAGAAAGTTGTTCGACGTCGCCGGCACGCATGCCCGACGCTACAGGCCGTGGCCCGCCCCCGTTGCCTTTTCCGTTCCGGAAGCAGTCTGGGCCGTCGCGGATCAAGATCGGGTGCAGGGTCGGGCTTTTCCACTGGGCAAAACGACGCAGGCGTGCGGGCACGCATCGGTATTGACTACACGCGTAGTCACGGTGTAGCTTTTAACTACATTTGTAGTCATAGGCGTCCGCGCATGTCCAGACCTTCCATCGGCGACCAGGAACTCGCCCTGCTGCATCACCTTGCCGAACGCGAGCCCGCGTCGGTCGGCGAGATGGCGGCGGACTATGGCGAAACCCACGGTCTGGCCCGCTCCACCGTGCTCACCATGATGGAGCGGCTGCGCGCCAAGGGTTACCTGAAACGCCGCCAGTTCAAGGGCGTCTATCGCTACACCACCACCACCGGACCGGGCGAGGCGATGCGCAGCGCGGTAGGCCAGTTCGTGGAGAAGACGCTCAGCGGCTCGGTCTCGCCGTTCGTGGCGTGGATGGCCGAACGCGGCGAGGTCAGCGACGACGAACTGGCCGAGCTGGAAGCGCTGGTGACGCGACTGCAATCCGGACGCGGGGAGAAATGACATGGCGACGCTCGATCATCTGGCCGGCCTGCTGCTGAGCCGCCTCGTCTGGACCTCGCTGCAAGCGGCTCTGCTGGTGGGACTGGTTGCCCTGCTGATTCGCCTGCTGCCACGCCTGCCCGCCACCGCGCGCTGCGCCTTGTGGTGGCTGGTGGGTCTGCAGGTGGTGCTTGGCCTGTGCTGGCATGCACCGATTTCGCTGCCCCTGCTCGCGGCACCGACGACGACGCAAGTCATCGCACCGGCACACGTCGTGGTGCATGTGGATGCCACGCCGGCAGGCTTGCGATCGGCGACTGCTGATCCCATCGGTACCGCGTCATCGCCCATCACGTTCGGTGCGCAGGCGATCAACGCCTTCGCCGCGCACTGGCGCCTGCTGCTGGCCACGACATGGCTGCTGCTCCTGCTCGCCCAGCTGCCCGCGTTGACCCGGCAACATCGCCACACCCGGCGGCTGCGTCGCGCAGCCAGGCCACTGGCCGATGCCATCCTGCAAGCGCAGTGTTCGCGCCAGGCTCGCCTACTCGGTTTGCGCCACACGCCCGCGCTGCTGGTCTCGCCCGATCTTGCCTCGCCGCAAGTCAGCGGTTATCGCAACCCGGTCATACTGTGGCCTGCCGAACATGCACTGAGTGCCGACGAATCCGCGCTGGCGCTGGCCCACGAGCTGGCCCACTTGCAACGCCACGACCTGCCGCTGGGCTGGATTCCCGCGCTGGCGCAACGCCTGTTCTTCTTCCACCCACTGCTGCGCTGGGCCATGCACGAATACGCCCTGCACCGCGAAGCCGCCTGCGACGCGCAAGCGCTGCAACAGCAGCACAGCGCGCCACAGGATTACGGCCGGCTGTTGCTTCGCCTGGGCGTGGCCCGTCCCCTGCACGCCGGCCTGGCCGGCGCATCCCCCACGTTCCACAACCTCAAGAGGCGACTGACCATGTTGCAACAGACCTCCAGCACCATGCCGCGTGCGCGCGGCTGGTTGTTCGTCGCCGCCGTGGCGCTGGTCGGCGTACTGCCCTACCGCGTCGTCGCCGCCAGCCACACCGCACAACCCGCCCATCAGGCCCCGGTGGCCCAAGCCGATACGACGGCCATTCCCGCACCACCGCCGCCTCCGCCGGCACCACCGGCTTTGCCATCCCCGCCGCCGGGACTGCCGCCACCGCCACCACCGCCCGCGCCACCGGCTCCGCCATCACCGCCGCCATTGCCCGAATACGGCTTCAATGCTCATCATGTGGACATCGATATCGACTCGAACGCCTCCCTGGGCTTCGCGCTTTTCGATAACGACGCACTGACGATCTATGGCACCAAGGCCGATGCGGCGGCCATCAAGCGTCTCCCGAAGAAGAACGCACCGATGCTCTGGTATCGCCAAGGCAATACGGCCTACCTCATCCACGATCGCTCGATCATCCAGCGTGCCGAGCATCTCCATGCGCCGGTGATCGAACTGGATCAGCGGCAAGGTCAACTCGCCGGCAAGCAAGGCCAGCTCGCCGGCCGACAGGCCGGACTGGCCGCACGCCAAGCCGCCTTCGCCGAACGCCAGGCCGACCTGGCCAGTCAGGAAGCCGCACTGGCCGCACACGCAGCGGACGGCACGGATCGCCAAGCCTTCGCCGCCCAACGGCAAGCCCTGGCCGCACGCAAGGCCGATCTCGAAAAGCAGCACACCGCACTACGCAACGAACTCGACGCGAAAAAGCAGTCCCTGCGCCAGCAACAAGTCGCCCTGCGGCAACAACAGATTGCCCTGCGCGCACAGGGAAAACGCGTCACGGCGCAATCCGCGCAAGCCATGAACGCGCTGCTGCAGGAAGCCAAGGCCAAGGGTTTGGCACAGGAAACCAGTCCACGCTGAACCCGCGCGTGGCCCACGCCTACTGTCGCCGCGTCAGCTATCCGCTTCGCCATTCGCCAGGCAGCAGCGCTTGTACTTCTTGCCGCTGCCACACGGACAGGGGTCGTTGCGGCCGACCTTGGGCGTAGCCCGCACGTAGGTGGTCATCGCGTCCCAATGCGGACGACGGTCCCACCTGCGTGCATCTTCCTCGCGCCAACGCCGCTGTCGCGTCTCGATGGCATCGGGGCTGTAGAACTTCCACGGGCTACCGCGGCGCTGCCAGTCGGGCTCATCCTTGCCGCGCTGAAAGGCGTCTTCGACATCCTCGATAGCAAACATGCCGCCAATGTCGCCGCGCTCTTCTCTTAGCCGTGTCTCGCCGTTGACAATGGCCTCCATCACGCTGCGATGGCGCTCACGTGGAAAATCCAGCAGCGCATTGCACGCCATGGTGCGAAACATCCACTCGCCGGATTCGTCGCCGGCAAGCCCGGCAACCCAGTCGATGGCCGCTTCAAGCGCAGCTTCGCTTTCGCGCATGCCCGCATCCAGCACGACATCCAGCACCTGGCAACGCATATACCAACCACCCGATGCCTCCTGCGCGAATTCGCGCGCGGCGTGGACGGCGGCCGGCGGCTTGTTGGCAAACAACTGCGCCCAGTCGCCCGCCAGCCAGTCCGACAAATCATTGTCGTCGTGCTCGTCCAGGCGCCGCATCAAATGCACCAGCAGCAAGCCGGCCGACTCAGTCGGAATGCGGCCGAGAATGAAGGCCGCATGCAGTGGAAGCCACCACACGCCCGGCGCTGCGCCACGCCATGTGCGTTCGTCGTCCAGAACAGGGCGCAAGGTTTCCACCATCGCTTCGCCATGGGCCACGCAGGCATCGATCAGGTCGAGTGGCGCGCGATCCTCCTCGGTGGCCAGTCGATCCAGCAGTTGCGCGGGATCGAGCGTTGCGAAATTCGGTATGGCGCCGTTCGACGACGGAATGATTGCGTTCATGGCAGACAAGGCCGATCAGTTCGGTGTGCGGAAAGAGCTGAGAGTATCGACTATGCGTGGCACCGCCAACCCTCTTGTTCGGCGTGCCGCCGAGGGCGCTTTTCCAGCCGACAGGGGTGCGGCCATGGCTGCCTCTTCAGCTTGCCATCCTTCGGCGACGTGCTGCTTACGGCGAACCCAAACATCAGCGCGATGGCGATCAGCACCAGTTTCTGAGCTGCCTGCGCGGCAGCGAACTGTTTGTCGTTCATTTAAGCGGCCTTGAAGATTTTCTGAGCTGCCTGCGCGGCAGCGAACGGTGATGCTTGTCCTCGTGCCGCTTCTCGCTTTTTCTGAGCTGCCTGCGCGGCAGCGAACATGCAGCAAGACGCTCGATCGCGTACTGCACATTTCTGAGCTGCCTGCGCGGCAGCGAACTGCGCCTTGTCGTCTTCGCCGAGGTTCTTCGCTTTCTGAGCTGCCTGCGCGGCAGCGAACCTGCGCGAGGTGATCATCGACATCCGCCATATTTTCTGAGCTGCCTGCGCGGCAGCGAACGGGCCGATCCTGGGCGGCGCGATGGGTACCGTTTCTGAGCTGCCTGCGCGGCAGCGAACATCGCCGGCGGCCAGTACCACGTGCTGCCCACTTTCTGAGCTGCCTGCGCGGCAGCGAACCTCACCGCCCGCGTGGTGCGCCTGGGTGAGAATTTCTGAGCTGCCTGCGCGGCAGCGAACGTGGTCACCCCGAAGGTGCAGGCCTACCCCATTTTCTGAGCTGCCTGCGCGGCAGCGAACGACGAGATGCCATTGGCGACCGTGCAGGCATTTTTCTGAGCTGCCTGCGCGGCAGCGAACTTTTTGGCGGCGGCCTCGTAGGCGCCGACGATTTTCTGAGCTGCCTGCGCGGCAGCGAACGCATCGCGAACGATGACCGTAGACGCGCGGGCTTTCTGAGCTGCCTGCGCGGCAGCGAACACCGTGGCCGAACTGCCACGGCTGGATAACCTTTTCTGAGCTGCCTGCGCGGCAGCGAACTCCACGCGAGACGACTTGCCGACCTTCAGCGTTTTCTGAGCTGCCTGCGCGGCAGCGAACTGAGCTTGCTGCCGGATAGCGTGAAGTCGGGTTTTCTGAGCTGCCTGCGCGGCAGCGAACAGCGGGTGATCCACGCCATCGGTGTTCGTGATTTTCTGAGCTGCCTGCGCGGCAGCGAACGTGCTTGCCGCGTCTGCGGCTATGCGCGAAAATTTCTGAGCTGCCTGCGCGGCAGCGAACATTGAGGTGCACGGCACCGTCTACACGCAAGTCTTTCTGAGCTGCCTGCGCGGCAGCGAACCGGCAAGACCATCGACAGCGTGCTGGCGTCGTTTTCTGAGCTGCCTGCGCGGCAGCGAACGTGTTCGATGCGCACTCCACCGATGGCACGCTTTTCTGAGCTGCCTGCGCGGCAGCGAACAGGCTACGCGCTCGAGGAAGCCGCGCCGGTTCTTTCTGAGCTGCCTGCGCGGCAGCGAACGTGATGGCCTACCTCACGACAGGCGAGTACGCTTTCTGAGCTGCCTGCGCGGCAGCGAACGCCATGGCAGGCCAGAGCCCCATTGCCGTGATTTTCTGAGCTGCCTGCGCGGCAGCGAACGCGACCGTCGGGCTCGTGATGGTTTTCGGAAGTTTCTGAGCTGCCTGCGCGGCAGCGAACGTGCAGGGCGTCGGTGTCCTTGTTCACCGCCATTTCTGAGCTGCCTGCGCGGCAGCGAACCAGGTCCGCAGCGAACCAGTCCTCTTCCTTGTTTTCTGAGCTGCCTGCGCGGCAGCGAACCGAAGGCCAAGGCGGAATCGCGCGCACGGCTCTTTCTGAGCTGCCTGCGCGGCAGCGAACAGGTCGCCATGAACTTTCCTACGCTTTACGTCTTTCTGAGCTGCCTGCGCGGCAGCGAACTCCAGATACACGCCGATGCCGGCATAGCCGGTTTTCTGAGCTGCCTGCGCGGCAGCGAACAGTGAGGGCTTCGATGCGACCCACGTCGACGCTTTCTGAGCTGCCTGCGCGGCAGCGAACAAGGAAGCCAGCGAGGATGCGGTGGGCTACCTTTTCTGAGCTGCCTGCGCGGCAGCGAACCAACGCTTCACCTTCCACGATCTGCGCGCGAATTTCTGAGCTGCCTGCGCGGCAGCGAACATGAGACCGCGGATGCATGAACGCATCCATGATTTCTGAGCTGCCTGCGCGGCAGCGAACGCTACACGTCGATCGAGATGCTTGATGAGCATTTTCTGAGCTGCCTGCGCGGCAGCGAACGTGGTGCTGGCTTTTCGCGCACCGCTTGACAGTTTCTGAGCTGCCTGCGCGGCAGCGAACCTGTAGCCGATGGTCACCGCTCCGGCCGGGGCTTTCTGAGCTGCCTGCGCGGCAGCGAACCTGTGCACGATCGAGGCCGTGTTCAACGACGATTTCTGAGCTGCCTGCGCGGCAGCGAACAAAGTAGCTGACCGTTTCTTCGCCATCGGCGATTTCTGAGCTGCCTGCGCGGCAGCGAACATGCTCATGGATCTTCGCCAGCGTGGCGGAGTTTTCTGAGCTGCCTGCGCGGCAGCGAACGCCTTGTAGACCAGCTGCGCGGCGCCGGCCGTTTTCTGAGCTGCCTGCGCGGCAGCGAACATGTGGTGATGCCCGGCGCTGTAGTAGCGATATTTCTGAGCTGCCTGCGCGGCAGCGAACGTAGGTCTGTTCGAACAGCTCCGGCTCAAGCACTTTCTGAGCTGCCTGCGCGGCAGCGAACAGCTTTGCCGGCGTATCGCCTTCATCGTCGGATTTCTGAGCTGCCTGCGCGGCAGCGAACGGCTTCAGTCACGGCACCCATGACGGCGCGGATTTCTGAGCTGCCTGCGCGGCAGCGAACGCGCGCGGCATGGAGCTACGCGATCGCGATATTTTCTGAGCTGCCTGCGCGGCAGCGAACCGAACCTCGCTCAAAATAGCGATTGTTCGACGTTTCTGAGCTGCCTGCGCGGCAGCGAACGGAAGCCGATTGTCGCGGTGACGTTCGGGACATTTCTGAGCTGCCTGCGCGGCAGCGAACCATTTGGTACTTCGACACCGACAGTGAGGGATTTTCTGAGCTGCCTGCGCGGCAGCGAACATCCGGCGGTTGGTTGATTTGCATGTTCACTTTTTCTGAGCTGCCTGCGCGGCAGCGAACTCAGCCACCGCGATGCAGTAGATAGCGGGCTTTTTCTGAGCTGCCTGCGCGGCAGCGAACTCGCTGCTGCGAAAATCACGGCTGGGGGGAATTTTCTGAGCTGCCTGCGCGGCAGCGAACTGGGTTGGGGTTCAGTGACGCCTCCGGGTACTTTTCTGAGCTGCCTGCGCGGCAGCGAACGTGTAGTCGGTGACGGTGACGGCAGCGGTGGTTTTCTGAGCTGCCTGCGCGGCAGCGAACTCTTCGCCTTTGACGGTTTACTTCGGGTTTGTTTTCTGAGCTGCCTGCGCGGCAGCGAACGTAGAAGCCACTCAACATCTGATTGATCTCCATTTTCTGAGCTGCCTGCGCGGCAGCGAACGCATACGGCCCCGGAGATGCCGAATAGGTATATTTCTGAGCTGCCTGCGCGGCAGCGAACGACACGGCAAATGCCGATGCGATCACGCAAGATTTCTGAGCTGCCTGCGCGGCAGCGAACGCCATGGACTTGTTCCGGCGGGGCATGCCGTATTTCTGAGCTGCCTGCGCGGCAGCGAACTCGTGCAGGCCACGGCCAACGCAGCGGCCACATTTCTGAGCTGCCTGCGCGGCAGCGAACGGTGCATCGCAAACGGTCGTATCCACGGACAATTTCTGAGCTGCCTGCGCGGCAGCGAACGTGTAGTCGGTGACGGTGACGGCAGCGGTGGTTTTCTGAGCTGCCTGCGCGGCAGCGAACTGCAGGACGTAGCGCGCGCCGGCAAGCGGCAGTTTCTGAGCTGCCTGCGCGGCAGCGAACCCACCGCGCCCACCGAGGCGCCGTCTGCCATGTTTCTGAGCTGCCTGCGCGGCAGCGAACGCATTCGTTCGGTCGGTGATTTCTTGCGTAATTTTCTGAGCTGCCTGCGCGGCAGCGAACATACGCAGCATGATGCCGGCCTTCGTCGTTACTTTCTGAGCTGCCTGCGCGGCAGCGAACGCAACGCGCGCTGTTTGCTCGGTCTGGATCGCTTTCTGAGCTGCCTGCGCGGCAGCGAACCGTCGCTATGCCTGAATTATCAGGATCTTGTCTTTCTGAGCTGCCTGCGCGGCAGCGAACTTGACGGCGAGCCGGGGGCTGACCCGACTCAGTTTCTGAGCTGCCTGCGCGGCAGCGAACTCTTCGCCTTTGACGGTTTACTTCGGGTTTGTTTTCTGAGCTGCCTGCGCGGCAGCGAACACATTGCGTCCCAAACCTCGACGAGTTGCGCGATTTCTGAGCTGCCTGCGCGGCAGCGAACGACCTGGTGCGAACTAACGCCAAGTTCGTGATTTTCTGAGCTGCCTGCGCGGCAGCGAACAATACCAGTTCGGTGATGCTACGTTACCGGGCTTTCTGAGCTGCCTGCGCGGCAGCGAACCAGACGTACTTTAAGGAGCCGACATGCCCACTTTTCTGAGCTGCCTGCGCGGCAGCGAACTGAGCTTCGCCGAGCCGAACCGTTCTCTCTCGTTTCTGAGCTGCCTGCGCGGCAGCGAACGCGTTGGAGTTCTTAGCGGGTGGCGGGCATGATTTCTGAGCTGCCTGCGCGGCAGCGAACGATTGAAGATGTAGGCCGGAAGAGTCGTTGCATTTCTGAGCTGCCTGCGCGGCAGCGAACAGGGTCGGCGACCAGGTCTATCGCGACTTCGATTTCTGAGCTGCCTGCGCGGCAGCGAACGCCGCCATACATATGCGCACGGCTGCCTACCTTTTCTGAGCTGCCTGCGCGGCAGCGAACCGCGTCACCGTGGGCTTTCCGCAACTGTCGCATTTCTGAGCTGCCTGCGCGGCAGCGAACCATGATGGATGTATGATCGGTCCACCTAACAGTTTCTGAGCTGCCTGCGCGGCAGCGAACCTGCTTGATCCATCTACCGGGCATATCGGAGATTTCTGAGCTGCCTGCGCGGCAGCGAACGGTGAAGGCTTGATCGTCGCGGGTATCGGAATTTTCTGAGCTGCCTGCGCGGCAGCGAACACTTCCCACGGTTTCAGTTTGCGGTGAGTCATTTTCTGAGCTGCCTGCGCGGCAGCGAACCAATGACGATCCGTGGCGCTGGCGGTGGCGGCTTTCTGAGCTGCCTGCGCGGCAGCGAACGTGGAGCGTTGATATTTTGTCGTCGTCTTGCCTTTCTGAGCTGCCTGCGCGGCAGCGAACTGTACGGCAGGCTAAGCACGCGTGAAGTGTACTTTCTGAGCTGCCTGCGCGGCAGCGAACATGTCGGGCAGGTCAATCAGATCGAGCCGTGCTTTCTGAGCTGCCTGCGCGGCAGCGAACAAGACGCTTCTGGCTTCAAGTCATTGAGGATTATGGCTCAAGGCACAAAAAGAAGCGCTTGCCCCTTTTTAACGGGACAAGCGCAAGGTGTTGATTTTCAAAGAGCGGCTTGGCGACTCGGAAAAAGGGTCAGAACCAGGGGATCGTCGCGGGACCGCCCAGTCCGTAGCTGTTGAAGTTACCTGGCACCGCACTTGGACCGAGCGCGCCAACTGCGATGAACAGGCAGAACGGCTGTGCCGTGCTACGGCTTCGAATGTGCAGGTAGGGCAGGCTCGGAGTGCGTTCGACGCTGTAGGGAATGGCTTCCTGGGCCTGTTCCACCGTTTCACCCTTGCGCTTCATGCGTCGGCGTCGCAGCCGTTCGACGTTGGTCTTGAACTGTTTGCGTTGCACGGTTCGATGCGGGGCGTCCGCTGGTGCTGGTGCGATGTCGGTCATGCGCACGTGATCGCGCATGCCTTTGAGCCAGTCGGCGGCAAACAGCTGCCGTAGCGAGGCGTCGCTGCCATGCAGGCGCAACTTCGATCCCAGCGAACGGGGATTCACGCTGTACCCGGGGAAGCTCACGCCAATGCTGTCCAACCCTTGTTGCACGAGTGCGAGGTGCAGTCGGTCGTACAGTGCGCCCAGCAGTTGCGTCGTGCCGGACTCCGGATCCGGCACGACGGTAAGGTCGATGTAATGCGTGGTCATGATTACTTGTCCGCGTCGCCGAACACGCCACCACGGATCAGGGTAGCCATCACGAAGTGCTGCTGGTCAGCGTCGGGGACCTTGTCCTTGATGACCCAGCCGTCGAGAAGGTTGTAGAAATCCTGCTTCTCCTTCGGCTGGCGATACGCGCGGCCCTGCGTGGTGACTGAGCCGTAAGGTTCCACGGCGATGGGGCCGTTCACCGAGGCCTCGGGATACCAGGTATCGATGGTGCGCAGCGCGTTGCCGATTTTTTGCGAGTGCATCGCAGCCACGCCACCAACGTCGTAGAGAGTCTTGCTTTTCTTGCTGGAGCCCTTGTCGAGGATCAACTCCTGCGAAGGGAATACTTCCTGGCCGGCGCCGACACGCACGAAGGCGGTAATCTGCAGCAGGACGTGCGAGGTTCCGCCCAGGCCCGCCGCGATCACGTCGGCCAGTGCCTGCACGTTGGCTTGCTCCGTGCCCGAAGCCACGAGCGCATTCATGTCATGGGCCAGCGCGTTGAACGTCCAGCTTGCCGCGGCCTTGCCGTCCTTGATCTGCGCCACGGTCACTTCCACCTGTTCGGCGCCGATCCGATTGCGCCAGAGGAAGCGGCCATTGGCGAGGTTGGCGGCATAACGCTTGGCCAGTTCGGCAAAGCCGTGCTGCTGCACGTAGCTGCCCACGGTGGCCAACAGCTTCTGTCGGTAGGCGGCATCGTTGCAGGCGGAGGGCTGGCCGGTCCCACCCAGCACGCGCAGGGTGAACTGCACCTTCAGCGTATCGGCGTCAGCAGGCAGCGTGGCCACGTCGACGGTTTGCAGATTGGGGCTTTCAATTTTCGCATTGAGCTTCAAAGGATCTTGATCCTTCGCTGGCAGACGATTGGAAATCGTCCCGCGCACCGATTTCTCCCGCAGCGCGATCGGCGCCCAGTCCTGCGATGCCTCGCGCGTAGCCCAGTTGCCGCTCGACAACAGTGCATCGGAAGGATCGAACTTGCGCTCGAAGGCGAGGACGGAAGCGGTCTTGAGTTCGTTGGCCATGATGGAATTCCTTGTCGAGTCAGAGGGTGTCGGTGGTGGCGCGATAGTCGTTGCGGCAGCGGTACAGGCCTTCGTCGGGCTGGCTGTCGGCGTACCAGAGCAAATCATTCGGCGCGTGCAGGCGATGCGGCCCGATCCACTCGCCGACGGAGTACAGGCTTTCCACGAAGCGGAACGGTGTGGTGGTATCGCGGGTATTGGGTACGCTGCCGGCAGCGTGCAGCTCGCCCAGCGCGCCGTAACCCACCGGCATGGGCACGATCCAGCCTGAGCCTTTGGGATGATCGTGCTGCCACGCCCCCTTGCCGCCCTCGGCCGTGGCGTCGTACTGCCAGTTGAAGCGCGAAAGCGAGAGCCAGGCATCGAGGCGGGTGGTGCCGGGATGGCTTTCCTGCAGTTTCGCCAGACGCTTGTCGATCAGGTCGTCGCGTGCCACCAGAGTGGACCCGGGCAGCAGGCGAGTGCACAGCCGCTGGAAATCGTTGTGTTCATCATCGGTGAAATCCACGATCCAGGGGCGGTGACGCGAGCCGTGCGCCTGAACCGATGGCACCAGCGTGCCGCCGGCCACACGCATGCCTTGCAGCAGCTCGGAGATGATTTGCGTGTCGCGCTGCCGTGCCTCGGCGTCCCAGTTGACCGCGTTCACCGCCAGCAACAGGCTCAGTTCAAGATGGATGCGGCCTTCTTCGACGATGGCAGCGGTGCCGCCGTCCTTTCCCACAGGGTTGCGGGTAAGCCGGAAGCTTTTGACGAAGCCGCCGTCGGTGGTTTGCTCTTCATGGTCGTGGCAAACCACGCCGACGGCGCTGAACTCGAGATCCAGGCCCATGGCCCGCGTCTTGCGTTCCAGCGCCCACATCAACCCCAGGAACGCAGTGATGGACGGAAAGCCGTGGGTGAGCGGGCTGGAGACGGCGTTGGCGTTGTGCACCTTGAGGTGCGGCAGCACGACGATATGGGTATAGGTTGGGCAGCTCATGCGACACCTGCTTTGGCGCGACGTTGCAGAGGAATGGGCCACGCCACGTCCAGGATGGCCTGACGTGCGAAGTGGCGCATTTCCGCTTCGCCAAGGGCGATCAGTTTGTCGCTGCGGTTGCGCAACTGCTGATTGACCCAGCGGCCGAAACGCCCGGCCACTTCGTCAGCCCAGTCGCCGCGCTCGTAGGCATCGTTGAACTCTCGGTCGAGCTCCTGCCAGTGCGGATGCTGCGGGTCATGCCGCTCCGGCAATTCGGTGCGATCAGGGTCCAGCCAGAGCTGCTCGCACAAAGGCAGGCTGCAGGTGTCGTCGCGTGTCCAGCCGGCGGCGTAGTTACCATGGATCGCCACGCCGAACATTGCCAGTTCCGCGCCTACGGCTTGTTCGATCGTCTCGCGGCGGGTGCGGGTTTCCATGGTGGGGTCGGGACTTTGTTTCAGGAAGTCGGCGAGCGTGCGCAACAGTTCGCGCATGCCGCCAAATCCGTTGAGCGCCCCGCGCTTTTCGTCGAATACCGAGTCGATTTTGAGCAGATTCACGCCACCGCGCGGTTTCCATGCCGGGGGTGGCAACGAGGACAGCAGGTAGTTGTTGCCATGGCGCACGCTATTCAACGGGCTTACATTCTGCGGATTAGCACCACCGATATTCCGCCGCACAATTCCCGGATAAGTTGCATGATCCGCGTAAGTCGCCCTTTTCTTTTGCGTTCCGCGCGCGTTGAAGTACGCATCAGTGGCGCGGCTGATGGGGCCGTGAAGCGCGTCTTCCAGTGTGCTTGAAAACATTGGCTGGAGAAGATGGTAGTGACTGTTGTCTTGCGGCTCATCGCCGGCCAGCCAATACACCTGTTTTGCCAATCCGCTACTGATTGCGCCGTTCTCTGGTTTGAGCGCCTTGGCGAGTGTCTCGGCGATGAACCCATCGTCGCCTGCGCTGCTATCAAGCGCGGCTGCAAGGTCAGAGTCACCGGCAGCGAGCCATGAGGCGAGTGATGCGCCGTCGGGGCCTCGTTGTTGAAGGAGTTGACACGCGGGAACTTGAGGCGAATTGCCGATCGCAAAGTCTGTGCTGAACTCGCCTGCGACGCTGTGTGTACCCAGTTCTTCGCGCGGCGTGAGTTGACTGGGCTCCGCATAGATGCTGGTGGCGCCCTTGATTGAGCTGTGTGTGATCCTTATCGGGTGCGTGGCGACAGATGCATTTCCGATGTTCTTCACGGCATTAAATAGCCATGCTTCACATTCCGTCTTGCTTGCGGCGGCGTAATTGCCATCCTCCCCTCTGGGCGCCTTCTTGAGTTTGTTGCCGATGAAGCCGGCGATGGCAGCGTGGAACGCCTTTCCACGATCAGTCAGTTCGTTCATGTCCCTCCCCTTGTGCGGTTTGTCCATTGTTCCCGGGTTCTAGCCCCCGTTGATCTCAAGGCTTGCGACAACTGGCGCGAAGTGGCCTTGTTCACGGTGAATGATTACAATGCATGCATTGCAATCACTGCCAGAGGATCCGCCCATGGCCAGCATGACCATTCGCAATCTGGATGACGACCTGAAGACCTTGCTGCGGCTGCGCGCTGCGCGGCATGGGCAGTCGATGGAAGAAGAGGCGCGCAGCATCCTGCGCGGCGCCTTGCGAGCCGATGCGCTGAGCGGGCAAGCGCTGGTGGACAGCATCCGCGCCATGGTGACGCCGCATGGTGGTATCGAGCTGGAGCTTCCGCCGCGCGAGCTGCAACGCGATCCGCCGGATTTCCTCTGATGATCGTGCTGGACACCAACGTTATCTCGGAGTTGTTCAGACCTCTGCCTGATCCGAAGGTCATGGCGTGGGTTGGACAGCTGTCCGGTGACGAGCTTTTCACCACGGCGGTTACGCGCGGCGAACTGCTGTTCGGCTTGTATTGCATGCCTGATGGACGACGCCGAAGCGACTTGTTGCAGAAGCTGACCCTGTTGTTCGAGCAGAAGCTTGCCGATCATGTGCTGCCCTACGACGGTGCGGCTGCCGACGTCCATGCGAAAATCGCCGCCACGCGGCGCGCGCAAGGGCGCCCGGTGGCGATGCCCGACGCCATGATCGCCGGCATCGCGCATTCGCGTGGTGCCGCACTGGCCACCCGCAACGTGCGGGATTTCGAGGGTTGCGGCATCACGTTGGTCGATCCCTGGCATTGATCCTCCTCACCGCTTTTTGCTGAAGCCCAGCCACGGGTGCCAGCACCAGCCTTGGGCGTTGTCCCTGAGCGAAGGCACGTCTACCGTGGTGAACTTGCGTGCCGCCTGGTCGAGCGACAGATTCCGGGCGTCGGCCTGCTCGCCCACCAGTGATGGCAAATCGAACTCACCCCAGCGGCTGATGCCTGATGCTGGTTCCAGCGTCATGGGATGCAGCAGCTCGCCAGCGGGGACGTAGAGCTTCTCACCACGCTTGCCGTTGCGTACGTCTTCCACGCGATGCAGTTTCAGCGCGTCTTCGTCTTCGTCAGGAAGCCATGCCAGCGTGGTATCCGGCCGCGCGTCATCGCGGAAGGGCTGCTGCTGCGGCAGCACGCCACTGAGCGCGGCTTGCGGGTGCTGCCAGCAAGCCGCGGCGTAATCGCGCGGCAACTGCGGCTTGGGACGTGAACCTCGGCGCCCTGAGGTGGATGACGACTCGGCGGACATCGGCAGCATCCCTGCGCGCAGACGGGCGTGTTCCAGATCCACCCAGCGTTCGCGTGGGCGCAGCGCGTCGTCGGCGCGAGGCCGAATGCGCGGTACGGCATTGAGATGGTGGTACTCGGTTTCGGCCAGCAAGCTGGTCAACCGGTGGCTGGTCAGCAGGAATTGAGCGTTGCCCTGGACGGACCTTTCGAAACCCGGTCGGTTGAACACCGCCTCGTGGCCATTGCCTTGCCGGATGCCTCTGAGGTTGGTGTCGAACACCAGCATGTTGGAGGTTTTCGGCGATTCACGCCGATGGCGTTGCACGCGGCCGGCGAGCTGGATCAGCGAGCGCATCGAGGACGGCTCGGCCAGCGCCCAGTCGGCATCCCAGTCACGCCCTACCTCGCACACCGGCGATGCCAGCACCACGAACAGATGGTTCTTCTCCTGATGCTTGTCGAGCGCACGGCGAATGTCGGGTTGTTGCCACACCGCATCGACATCGCGGCGATTGAAGGTGGCGTCCAGCATGGCTTCGATGGCCGAACGCAGCAGCAGCGGAAAGCGGGCGTGGTAGACGCACAGGTGCAGGCGGGTGTCGGCGGGCATATCGGTTTCGATGAGCGCACGTGCCACTTCGACGATCGGTTCGATGTTGGCCATGCGCACCAGGCCGAAGCTGACGCGCTTGCCGGACTTTGGATCAGGCTGCGCATGGCCACCATGCAGCCGCAGGCTGGCCTCGTGCACCAAGCCAGCGAAGGCGGCATGGATGCTTGAAACAGGCTGTTTGCTGTCGATGGCCACCGGCAACAATTCGGCAAGCCGCAAGGGCGCGGCCTCCTGAAGCCGCGCCACGCGGCACTCGACAAAGCGCGCATGCGCGGTGGCGAAGTCGTCATCCGTGGTGCAGCCTTGCGCCTGGGCTCCG
The DNA here is from genome assembly GCF_041107475.1 of Rhodanobacter sp. FW021-MT20. NCBI lineage: Bacteria > Pseudomonadati > Pseudomonadota > Gammaproteobacteria > Lysobacterales > Rhodanobacteraceae > Rhodanobacter > Rhodanobacter sp. FW021-MT20. The sequence continues at coordinate 51,874 of NZ_JBGBPX010000002.1, forward strand.
AACTCGTCCGCCCAGAGGCAGGGAACGTCGATGGGCGCACCTTCCGCAGCATGTTCCTGCCCACGGTTGCGGCGGTAATGGCGGCGACCGGCGCGATAGGCCATGAACATGCCCTCCACCAAGGCTGGCGGCAAGGTGGCCGAGGACAACACCACGCGACTGCCAAGCATACCTGCCCAATGCATCAGCCGGGTCAGCGCCGGCAGGTCGTCGAGGTCGTAATCGTCCAGTTCGTCCAGCACCAGATCGCTGCTCATCAGTCGCAGCATCGGGGCGATCTGGCGGCCGGCGCGCAGCGATTCGGTGGCTGGCGCGAGGTGATCGACTGTGCATACCAGCATCGGTGCCGAGATCAAGCGGCGGATATCGGGGTTGGCCAGCGCGCGGGACAACAGCGGGTGATCGGCTTCGTTGCCCTCGTAAAGCACGTGGCTCTCCTCATCCAGCAGATCCTGCGTGGAGGCGGAGCCGGTGGCTTCGGCCTGCTGTTCGTAATACTCGAACAGTGCGCGGCTGGCCGAACCGCCAACCAGTACGGCGAGCTCGTCGTCGCCGAGATGCAGGTCATCGCGATAACTGCGCCCGGTTTGCAGGGTGAGCGTGCGCAGGCCCAGCGCGTAGCTGATGCGTACACCTTGTTGCGGGTCAGCCAGGGCATACAGGATGCGTGCATTGGCCAGCGTCTTGCCGCAACCGGTGGAGGCCATGTTGACGATGAAGGCGCCATGCTCGCGCGAGCTTTCGCGCAGACCGCTGGCGGCATCGAAGGCCTTGTCCTGCCACGCAAAGCGTGCATCGACGCTGCGCTTGCGCAGACCACGATGGTTGGCGAGCCGCGGCAGGTGACGCTCGAAGTTGGGCAGGGCGTGGGCGATCAGGCTGGCGGTGTAGCCTACGCCGAGGAGGTGTTCCAGCAGCGACTGGTTCATCACGCCGGGACGCAAGGTATTGGCAAACACGGTTTGATCGCGCTGCACGAAGCGTTGGCGCTCCGTCACCGACTTGCCATCCTGACCCATACCGAGGCTGGAGTAGTGGTGATCGGCCAGCATCAGGCACAGGCGGGACAGATGCATCACATAGGGATTGCCCAGCCAATCCTTCCCGCGATGACGCCGAAGACCAAGCAGGGCCTGCGCCACCCGCCGCGCCTGCGTGCGCCACGCGGGATCGACGGCGGGCAATTCGCCGGCCAGTTGCCAGTACGGCGTGGCTTCGGCCGGCGTGGATCGTTGATCGATCTCGTTCCAGTCGTGGGCCACATCGGCCAATGGCGTCTCCAGCCATGCTTGCTGAAAACCCACGGCGCGCGCTCCTATTCCCGCCTGGCCGCTACCGTCATTCCTTTCAGCCGGATGGCACGGCAGCCGGTGATGGGTGACGACCAGCCAGCCGATCGCCGCCGCCAGCGGAGCTTGGGTGGTGAGCAGGCGAAAGGGTTGGCGCTCGATGCCCGTATCCACGCCATCACGCAGATAACGGCCGGTGCCGATCCAGTCTGCCGCGTCGCCGCCTGCTTCGCTGGCCATGCGCGCCAGCCAGCCTTCATCGTCATCGCTACCCACGAAGGCCAGAAACAACCGCAGCGATACCCACTCGTGGCGATAGCGATTGCGTTCACCGCGCTCGCCAAGCAATCGTTCCTGGAAAGCCACGCTGGCCTTGCCCAAGTCGTGAAGCAGTGCGGCGAGCGTGGCCAGCAGGCGGATGTCTTGCGCGGTGTGCCAATCATTCTCGTCTTTGCTGCGCAACACGTCGTTGCGCGTGGTGTTGGTCGGCACCGCGCCTTCGGTATTGAAGCGCCGCGCATCGCCAACGATCCACAGCAGCTCGCTGTGGTCCATCCCGCGAATCCAGTGACAGGCCACGGCGGTATTCTTGCGCGCCGTCTTGCGCAGCAGCTTGCGCAAGGTGTCCAGGCCGGCCTGGGTGATCGGGGTTTGCCAGGTGCGGTCGCCGCGGCGTTCGGCGAACTGGTCGAGAATGCGGCGGGTTTCGGTCAGTGCTCTCTTGTCGCACTGGCTGATCAACAGGATGTTCATGTAGCCAGCGCCGCCGTTTCGACTGCCACCGCCTTCAGCGTGTCGATCATGAAATCCAGTGACTCGCTGCGCGTCAGCGCTTCGATGCAGCCTCGGCGGAATGCCTGTTCGTCGTCGCCACGCATGGCCGAAATGAAGGCCTGTGGAAGAATGCTGGCGTCCTTGACCAGATCGGCGACATCGAACACCAGGCCGCCACGGCGGGTCTTGCCGTGCAGGATGGCCAGTCCGTGCGGAAGTCCCAGAACCCAGGTGGCGGTGGCACCCAGCCCGTAGGCGAGATAGTTGCCGTGATCGAGAAAGCGGTTGGCTGGATCGCCGCCGCTACCGCGCTTGGCGCGCGTGAAGTCACCGTAACCCACAGCGTCGACGGCGAGCTTGAACAAGGCTTTGGTGAGTCGTGCTTCTTCGGTGAGCAGGCTGACGTTATCTGGCACCAGGTCGATGGCGCGGTGCGTGCGTTCGAGCAGTTCGTCGAGTCGTGCGGCCGTCACCACGAAGCCGGCGTCGCGCAAACTGCGCCGCTTCCATGCGTCCGCGATTCGATGCGCGCGTTTGTGCTGGAATGCTTTCGCGGCAGCAAGACGCAGATCATCATCAAACCAGAAACGCACCCAGGCTTGCAGATACTCGGTAGGTCGGTATTCCGACTGCGGCGAGAACCATGCCACTTCGATATCGACTTCGTTTGCGCTGAACAAAGGCGTGCCACCACCGCCACAAAATCCGACCAGTACGCCGGCCTTGGCCAACTCACGCACCGCCGCCTGGGTGATCGATGTCCCGGTGCCAAGCAACACCGTAGTGGTGTTGGCGATGGGGATATTCCAGTACAGAGACTCCTTGCCGGCATCTGTGACGTACTCAACCCGACCACCATTGACCAACACCCGGCAATGCTGCAGGTAATAGATGTTTGCTCGCTTCGAGTGCAGGATCGACTTGAGGTCACTTGCATGCACTTCGTTCATGATGCGCCCCCTGTGAGCGACATGACGGCCACACCCTGGCCCACGACATCGTAACCCGACCGACAAACAAAAAGGCCGGGGCTTTCGTCCCGGCCTCGTTCAATCACTTACCTGCACGTACTCAATACCACGGCCACGCTTTAAGCTTGTACTCCTTCGGCGGCGTGTTGCCGGCGAGGTAGTGCACGAAGTAATCCCAGCGACGGCGCGTGGCGTACGGCGTGGATGCCGCGTAGCCGTGGTGGACGTTCGGGATGATGAGCATGTCGAAGTCCTTGTTGGCCTTGATCAGCGCCTGCGCTACCAGGTAGGTCTCGCCGATCGGCACGTTGTCGTCGATGGTGCCGTGGACCAGCATCAGGCGACCCTTGAGGTTCTTCGCCATGTCCTGGTTGGCCTGGTTGTCGTAGTTGGTGGTGCCGTCCTTGTTCGTCACCAGCAGGCCCTGGTACTTCTCGCCCCAGTCGTTCTCGTAGTTGCGGTTGTCGTGGTTGCCGCTTTCCGCCCATCCGACCTTGAAGAAGTCGGGGTAGCGGAACATGGCGTCGACGGTGGTGTTGCCGCCACCGGAATGGCCCCAGATGCCGACACGGTTGATGTCGATCCACGCGTAACGCTTGGCCAGTTCCTGGATGCCCTTGACCTGATCGGGCAGCGTGTTGTCGCCCATGTCGCCATACCAGGTGTGGTGGAAGCTGGTGCTGCGCCACGGCGTGCCCATGCCGTCGAGCGCGACCACGACGAAGCCGAGTTCGGCCAGCGCCTGGTTGTCGCCACGCGACGGATTGAAGCTGCGGCCGCGCACCGAGCCGGTCTGCGGGCCCGGATAGACGTAGTCGATGACCGGGTACTTCTTGGCCGGATCGAAATTGGACGGCTTGAACATGATGCCGTACAGCGTGGTCTTGCCGTCGCGCGCCTTCACCGTGAACGGGATCGGCGGCACCCAGCCGGCGGCTTTCAGGCGGCTGATGTCGGCCTTGGCGATGGTGGCGATGACGTGGCCATCGGCGGACGAGCGCAGCACGGTCACCGGCGGCGTGGTCGGCGTGGAGTAGCTGTCGACGAAGGTCTTGCCGTCGGGCGGCATGCTGATGGTGTGGTCGGCGTTTTCCGGGGTGAGCAGCACCGGCTTGCCGCCGTCGATACCCACCTTCCAGAACTGCTTGTAGTACGGGTTCACACCCGGCACCTTGCCCACGCCGACGAACCACAGTTCGCGCGTCTTGCGATCCAGATGCAGCACTTCGGCGACATTGCCGTCGCCACCGGTGATGGCGTGTTCCATCTTGCCGGTCTTCAGGTTGTACAGGTACAGGTTGTTCCAGTTGTTGCGTTCGGACGGCCAAATGGCTTCATGGGTCTTGGGCAGGTACTGCCAGTTGACCTCGCCGTGGCCGCTTTCGTAGTAGTCCTTGACGCTTTCCTCGAACGCGGTGCGCACGGCGCCGGTGTCGGCGTTGGCCACGCGATACCACTCGTGCTTGCGATCACGCGAGCTGTTGACCATGGCCAGCGTGCGGCTGTCCGGCGCCCACTTCAGGTCGCTCCAGTGGCCATCGCTGTTGCAGCTGATGTCGTCGCACAGGCTGGACAGGCGCTGTTGCGGCGGCAGTTGCAGGCGCACGGTCTTGTGGGTGGCCACATCGATCACCACCGGCTCGATCATGAACACCTTCTTGTCGCCCGGCAGCGGATATTTCCACGCATCGAGCACCGGATGACCGACCTGGGTCCTGACGGTGTACATCTCGCCGACGCCACGCTGGTCCTGCTGATAGGTGGCGATCTTCTTCGAGTCCGGCGACCAGTTCACCACCGCGCGGTTGGTGTGGATCCAGCCGGCATTGTCGGTGGCGTAGCCGAAGTCCTTCACGCCGTTGGTGGTGAGCTGGGTTTCCTTGCCGGTGGCGACGTCGCGCACCCACAGGTTCCAGTCGCGGACGAAGGCTTCCTTGGTCTTGTCGGGCGAGAGAATGCCCGGCTCGTTGCCCGTCTTCGCCGCGGCCTTGGCGGTGCATTCACCGGCGCCCCTGAGGTCGCACTGGTAATGCTTGCCCATCAGGTCGATGTCGTAGTGGCCGTCCGGCTTCACGCTGAAATCGAAGCCGTACGCGGGCACCTTGTTCGCCGGCACCGGCTTGCCGGTGGCCTTGCTCAACGCGGCGGCCAGTTTGGCCTGGTCGAACGCCGGCGCGGCCTTGCCGGTGGCGGTGTCCATCTCCATCACGCGGTCGCCGCTAGCGTCGTGGTCGCGGTACCAGAAATGGGTGTTGTCCAGCCATTTCACCCGCTGCACGTCGTGGTCGACCAACGGCATGGTGTTGTAGGACATGAAGCGCTCTGCCTGCGCGTAATCCTGCGCGGTGAGCACGCGGCCCTGCGCCATGACGCCGGAGGCGCACATCAGCAGCCCCACCATCAATGCGCCGGACAGACGCGTCTTGCCGATCTTCGAACTCATTTGCTGCACTCCCCTAGGGATACCGGGTGGTTTTCGTAACGCGGCCGACTCGCGCGGCTGGCGGGAATCTCGAATTGGCCCTGTTTGCTCGTCATTCCTGCGGCTCTCCAGGAATGTCTGAACAAGCCGTCATCCCAGCGAAAGCTGGGATCCAGCGCCTTGGCAACTTCCTGAAGACACTGGATTCCAGCTTTCGCTGGAATGACGAGCAAAGGCTTGTTCAGACCATCCTTGACAGCCGAAAGGGTGACGAAGGCTTTTCGATGCCCCTGCCGCCACGCGCGAAGGCTCGATGCTAGCGCGCCGTGACCTTCGGCACCCCTGCCATAGGTTGAGGTAGGCACTATCGGCGGGACTGCTGCGGCACAATATCGGCCTCCCTATGCCCGGAATCCCCCCCATGTCCGCCAGTTCCGAAGTCCGCCTGCTCGAAATGGTTTTCCCCCATCACACCAACCACCTTGGCACGCTGTTCGGCGGCCAGGCGCTGGCGTGGATGGACAAGGCCGCCTTTATCGTCGCCTCGCGTCACGCGCGCCGCACCGTGGTGACCGCGCGTTCGGAAGAGGTGAGCTTTCGCGTGCCGGTACGCAGCGGACAATTGGTTGAACTGGTGGCGCACGTCGTCGGCACCGGCCGCAGCTCGATGCAGGTGGAAGTGGAAATGACCGCCGAAGACCCGCTCAGCGGCGACCGCCGCGTCTGCACCACCGGCCGCTTCGTGATGATTGCGCTGGATTCCAACGGCTCGCCCACGGCGGTCCCGGCGCTGCCGCAAGCCGCCGCCGACTGAGGCGCACGGAAGGGCACTTGACGGTCCACCGGCCCGATCCCACGCTGGCGCCTTTCAGCCGGAAGGAATCGTGCGATGGCTCGTCTCAAGGTGATCGGCAATTACGTTTCGCCCTACGTGCGCAAGGTGCTGGCCTGCCTTGAGCTGAAGCAGCTGGAGTACGAAATCGACCCGATCGCGCCGTTCGTCGGCAACGACGCGTTCACCCGGCTCAGCCCGCTGCGGCGCGTTCCGGTGCTGATCGATGACGGCGTGGTGATCAACGATTCCTCGGTGATCTGCCAGTATCTCGAGGACAAGCATCCCTCGCCCACGCTGTACCCGCGCGACATCGCCGACCGCGCCCGTGCGCGCTGGCTGGAGGAATACGCCGACACGCAACTGGCCGACGTGCTGATCTGGCGACTGTTCTACCAGCGCGGGGCACGCCGGCACATCTTCCACGAGCCTACCGATGAAGCGGTGGTACAACGCGCACTGGAAACCGACATTCCCGCCACGCTGGACTACCTTGAAACACAGTTGCCCGCGGACGGCTTCCTGTTCGGCTTCGGCGCACTCTCGATCGCCGATATCGCCATCGCCAGTTACTTCCGCACCGCCTCGTTCGTGCGCTACCAGATCGACCCCGCACGCTGGCCGGCCACCGCCGCCTTCGTGGCGCACGTGCTGGCCGAGCCGGCGCTGGTCAAGCTGGCCCGCTACGAAGACGCCATCCTGCGCCTGCCGCTGGCCGAACAACGCGCCGCCCTGCTCGCCGCCGGTGCACCGCTCAGCAGCGACACGCTGGATGGCGGCACGCCGCGCCACGGTTTGCCTCGCGGCTGAACGTCCGGGCCCCGGCTATCTCACTCTTCAACCGACAGGAGCGGCTTCGGCCGCGATGCGCCTCGAGGTTTTCGACCACCACGTCGAAAAGCATCGCCCGCGAGCGGGCCTGCCAAGGCGGGATGGGCCCGTGGGCGGACGGGATTTGAATCAGCGCTGTTTCGCCATCAGCTCCACCAGCCAGTCCACGAACACGCGCAACCGTGCCGGCATCTGGCGTTGCGACGCATACAGCACGTGTACCGGCAATGCCGGTGGCGGCGAATCGGGAAACAGCTCCTGCAGGGCGCCGCGCGCCAGCAGGTCAGCCACCCGATAGCGGGGGAACTGCGCGATGCCCAGGCCGGCCTCGCAACAACCGAGGTAGGCATCCGTACCGCTGACGCTGACGCGTGCCGGCAGGTGCACTTCACGCCGCCGGCGCCGCACCATGAAGTCCAGCGACGGTTCGGGCCGACGCGTGGTCGGCGAGACCCAACTCACGGCTTCGTGTCCTTGCTGCAGATCGGCCAGCGTGTGCGGCAAGCCGCGGCGCCGCACATAACCGGCACTGGCCACGGTGACTTGCTGCAGCAGCGCAACCCGGCGCCCGACCAGGCCCGAATCGGGCAGCTCGCCCACGCGCAGCACGCAATCCACGCCCTCGCGCAGCAGGTCCACGAAGCGATCGCTGGTGCCGATGTCCAGTTTGATCTGCGGGTAGCGTGCGCAGAATTCCGGCAACCCGGGAATCACCAGGTGGCGCGCCAACGTGCCGGGCATGTCGATGCGCAGGCACCCCTTCGGCACCACGGCGGCCTCGCGAAAATCCGCCTCCACCTCGTCCAGGTCGGCCAGCAGGCGCACGCAATGCCCGTAATAGGCCTGGCCATCGCGGGTCACGCTCTGGCAGCGCGTGGTCCGACGCAGCAACTGCGCACCCAGCCGTGCCTCCAGTTTCTTGATGGCGTTGGTGACGGTGGCGCGCGGCAGGTCCAGATCGTTGGCGGCAGCCGTGAAACTGCCCAGTTCGACGATCCGCGCGTACAGACGCATGGTTTCCAGGCGGTCCATGGATTGTTTATCTCAATGAAATAGTCTTGGTAATTATTAAGTATTTATTCGCCAACGGCCACCGCGCATCATGGCGCCACTTTCACCCATTACCTTCCAACACCGGAGCACACCCGCATGCAAACCCGCACACTCGGCAAGCACGGCCCCCGCGTCTCGGCCCTCGGCCTCGGCTGCATGGGCATGAGCGACTTCTATGGCGATCGCGACGACGCCGAATCCATTGCCACCATCCGACACGCGCTGGATCGCGGCGTGACCCTGCTCGACACCGCCGACATGTACGGCCCGCACATCAACGAGGAACTGGTGGGCAAGGCGATCAAGGGGCACCGCGAGCAGGCCTTCATCGCCACCAAGTTCGGCATCATGCGCGACCCGGCCAACCCGACGGCGCGCGGCGTCAACGGCAGCCCGGAGTACGTGCGCGCTTCCTGCGATGCCAGCCTGAAGCGACTGGGCATCGACACCATCGACTTGTACTACCAGCATCGCGTGGACCCGAACGTGCCGATCGAGGACACCGTGGGCGCAATGGCCGAACTGGTCGCCGCCGGCAAGGTGCGCCACCTCGGCTTGTCCGAAGCCTCAGCCACCACGCTGGAACGCGCCAGCAAGGTGCACCCGATCGCCGCATTGCAAAGTGAATACTCGCTGTGGACGCGCGATCCGGAACAGAACGGCGTGCTCGACGCGTGTCGTCGGCTGGGCATCAGCCTGGTCGCCTATTCACCGTTGGGCCGGGGCTTTCTTACCGGCGCAATCCGCTCGCCGGAAGATTTCGACGCCGACGACTACCGCCGCAGCAGCCCGCGCTTCCAGGGCGAAAACTTCACGCGCAACCTGGCGCTGGTGGACAAGGTGAAGGCATTGGCGGCCGACAAGGGTTGCTCACCCGCGCAACTGGCGCTGGCCTGGGTGCTGGCACAGGGCAAGGATGTGCTGGCGATCCCCGGCACCAAGAAACGCAGCCGGCTGGACGAAAATCTTGGAGCGCTGGACGTGGCGCTGTCGGCCGATGAGCTGGCGGCCATCGATGCGGTCTTCCCACCCGATGCCGCAGCCGGCGAGCGTTATGCGGCGGCGAGCATGACGCACATCAACGGTTGAGGCCGGTCTCATCGTCATTCCAGCGAACGCTGGAACCCAATGCCTTTGCCTTTGCATGGTTCAGAGTCACTGGATCCCAGCTTTCGCTGGGATGACGGCTCTGCAAAGCCCGGAGCATTGGCCAGGAGAAGGTGAGCGCTCTCGCGCGGTTGCTTACCCCTCCCCAACCCTCCCCTGCGCGCAGGGGAGGGAGCCCATCCACATCAATGCATCGCGAAGCTGTTGTTGCTGCGATCCGCGTCCGGCAGTTTGTGGTCCGGGTCCAGCGTCAGCTGCTTGATCGCCTTGGTGGTGTCCAGGGTGATCTTCGGTGTGCCGTTGAAGCGCCAGGCTTCCACCGGCACGCGCATGTCCTGGTGCGTGCCGTCGGTGAAGTCGATGCGCAGCGTGGCCGGCATCACCAGTTTCTGCTTGCTGACCAGGCTCACCGTGACGCCCTTGCTCGGGTCGTTGTCCACGTAGCTGGCGCCGGTCACGCCCATGTCGAGCTGCCAGTTGTGCAGGTACCAGCCGCGCCACCACCACGACAGGTCCTCACCCGTCGCGCTGTCCATGAAGCGGAAGAAATCGGATGGCGTGGGATGGTGGTACGCCCAGGTGGCGATGTAGCGGCGGAACGCGGGATCGAAACGGGCCGGCCCCAGGATCTGCTCACGCAGCAGGATCAGGCCCAGCGCGCCCTTGAAGTAAGTCACCGGATGGCGGTACTTCTCGCTGATCGAATCGGCATGCGCCATCAGCGTCGGCGCATTCGGGTCGGCCAGGATCGGCAGGATCTCGTCCACCGGATTGCCGCCACCGGGCGCGTATTCGCCGTCGCGCTTGGGACCGTATTCGCCGTGGTTGAAGGCGTCGGACGCGTAGACGTCGATGAAGGTGTTGAAGCCTTCGTCCATGAACGCGTGGCGGCGTTCGTTGGAGCCCACGATCATCGGGAACCAGGTGTGGCCGATCTCGTGCGCGGTGATCCAGAACAGCGGCTTGCCGCCTTCATCGAAGCCGTCGAACACGATGCCGGGGTATTCCATGCCGGCGCCGTGGCCACCCAGATTGATCGCGTTGGGCCACGGGTAGGGAAACCACTTGGCCGAGAAGTGCTCGATCACGCCCTTGACGTATTCGGTGGAGCGGTTCCACTTGTCCGCGCCCACGCCTTCCACCGGGTAGATCGACATCGCCATGGCGTGCTTGCCGCCGGGCAGGTTGATGCGCGCGGCATCCCACACGAAGGCGGGCGAGGCGGCGAAGGCCACGTCGCGGGTGTGCTCCATGCGGAAGCGCCAGGTCAGCGTGCCGCTGCGGGTGGGCCGGCTGGCCGGGTCGTTCACCTCGGATGGCTTGCGGATGTAGACGGTCTTGTCGCTCTTGGCCGCCGCGGCCAGGCGCTGGCGCTCGGTGGCGGTGAGCACCTGGTCGGGGTTCATCAGCTGGCCAGAGCCTTCCACGATCCAGTTCCACGGCACCGTCACGGCGTAGTCGATGGTGCCGTATTCCAGGTAGAACTCCTGGCCCAGGTAGGGCAGCGTGTCCCAGCCGTGCACGTCGTCGTACACCGCCATGCGCGGGAACCACTGCGCGATCTCGTAGATGTCGCCGTTCTTGCTCGGCGTGACCGCGGTGCGGCCGCCCCATACGCCGGGCACGGTGTAGTGGTAGCGGATGTGCAGCTTGAGCTGGCCATCCTTCGCCTTCAATGCCGTGGGCAGGTCCACCCGCATGCGCGTGTCGGTGACCAGGTAATGCACCGGCTTGCCGTTGATCTCCACCGCGTCGAGCTGGTAGCCGTCGGTGGTCTGGCCCGGCTTGTGCGGCCACGGCGAAGTGACCGAGCCACGCGAATCGGGCTTGTAGATGTTCTGGTCCAGCTGCACCCACAGTTCGTCGAGCGCATCGGGGCTGTGATTGGTGTAGGTGATCGTTTCCTCGCCACTCAAGGTGTGCGTGGCCGGATCGATGCGTGCCTGGATGTTGTAGTCGGCGCGGTTTTGCCAGAACTCGGGGCCGGGCCGGCCGGCACTGTCGCGGAACGCGTTGGCCGGGTGCGGCAGGGTCAACGGTGCAAACAGGGCTTTTGCGTTGAAGCCGGCATCCGTGCCGTTGGCAAAGGCCGGCGCACACAGCGCAGCAGCCGCAGCGAACAGGGCAACCGCCGCGGGGCGGGCCAGGACCGGTTTCTTCATGCGGGTTCCTCAGGGACAACGGGGATCGGGACAGCCCACTATAGAAAGCTTGCCGCGCGCATGGATAGGCCAGAAGTACTGGGTGCCAGGGCAAGCGGGGCACTGCGGGGCCGGCCCGGTAGAATGTGCCCCATGAGCACCCCCGACCACTCCCCGCTCGGCAAGGCCACCGTCTACGCCGACCGCTACGACCCCGGCCTGCTGTTTCCCATCCTGCGCGCAGCCAAGCGCAACGAGATCGGCGTGGGCATGCCGCTGCCCTTCCACGGCACCGATATCTGGAACGCCTACGAGTTGTCCTGGCTGGACATGCGCGGCAAGCCGCAGGCGGCGGTGGCCGAATTCCGCATTCCGGCAAGCACGCCGAACATCATCGAATCCAAGTCGTTCAAGCTGTACTTGAACGGTTTCGCGCAGGAGCCGCTGGCGAGCGCCGCGGCCTTGCGCGCCTTGCTGCAGCAGGATCTGACCACGGCCGCCGGCGATGTGGTGGAGGTGATCCTGCATCCCGCGCGCACCGCGGCGCACACGTTCGCCGACCTGGCCGGCGAATCCATCGACGAGCTGCCGGCAGCCATCGACGACTACGGCCCGCCGAAGGCCGACTACCTGCACGCCGACACGGCCGCCGCGGTGGTCGAGGAAACCCTGGTCTCCGACCTGCTGCGCTCGAACTGCCCGGTGACCGGCCAGCCCGACTGGGGCAGCGTGCAGATTGCCTACCGAGGAGCACCGCTCGACCGCGAGGGCCTGCTGCGCTACCTGGTCTCGTTCCGCACCCACAGCGAGTTCCACGAGCAGTGCGTGGAGCGCATCTTCATGGACATCAGCGCACGCTGTGCCCCCGAACGGCTGAGCGTCTATGCCCGCTACACCCGGCGCGGCGGGCTGGACATCAACCCGTTCCGCAGCAGCGTGCCAGGCAACGCGCCTGACAACCGCCGCGGCGCACGGCAATAGCAGGCGCATCGGCCGGTCATCGGCACTTCAGATCCGAAGCGCTAGCCTTCGCAACGATATCGGCCTGCGTGACGCGGGCCGTTCGTGTCCCGTCGCGTCCTGAACTGGAATGCTGCCCATGAAATCCACCGTACGTTCCGCTTTTCTGTATACCGCCACGCTGTCCGGCCTGCTGATCCTCAGCGCCTGCGGCAAGAGCGAACAACCGGCGGCCAACCAGCCCGCCGCGGCCAGCACGGCCACTGCCCCGGCCGCCGCCAGCACCGCCGCAACCGCGCCGGCCCCCGCCAGCACTGCACCGGCTGCGGCACCTGCCAGCGCCGGCACCGCGGCCACCCCGGCCATGACCAACGCCGCGGCCACGCCGCCAGCGGCACCGGCGGCAGCGCCAACCGACGCCTTCAAGGTCGCCTCCCTGGCCGTGGGCGACTCGGTCAATGCCGAGCACAAGGTGCGCAAGGCGGAAGATCATTTCGCGCCGAACCAGAAGACCCTGTATGCCAGCGTGCTCACCGATGGCAGCACCAACGGCGCCACCCTCAACGCCACCTGGCGTTACCTGGAAGGCAAGGGCCAGCTGGTCAGCAGCATCAGCCAGCGGATCGCCACCAGCGGCCCGGCCACCACTACCTTCAAGGTGGAAAACCCCAACCTGTGGCCGGAAGGCAAGTACAAGGTGGATATCACCCTGGACGGCAAGCAGGTCGCCAGCCAGAACTTCGAAGTCAAGAAGCGCTGATCGCAGGCTCCCGGATTCCCGGGTTTGGCAAGGGCGCCCCGCCGGGGCGCCTTTTTCATGGTGAACGCATGACTGGCGCCCCATTCCACCCATGCCCATGGCATGGGGCGGACAATGTGGCACCATCGCGGTAAAGCGCAGTCGAGGGGCAGAACAGTGGAGCAGCAAGGGGGCGCGGAGATCCTGAGTGGACCGGAGGCCCCGGGTGGAACGTCCAAGGGTTCGGCATGGCTGCGTCGCTTCGGGGGTCCGTTGCTGTCGGTGCTGATGCTGGCACTGGCGCTGTGGGCGCTGCAAAAGCTGGCCGGCGAGGTCAGCTACCACGCGGTGGGCCAGTATCTGCACCGCCTACGCCGCGGTCGCATTGGCCAGGCCATCGTGCTTACCGCGCTGGGCTACGCGGTGATGACGCTGTACGACATGTTCGCGCTCACCACCATCGGCAAGCGCCTGCCGCGCCGGCGCGTGGCGCTGATTTCCTTCATCAGCTACGCCTTCAGCAACACGCTGGGCATGGCGCTGCTGGTGTCCGGGTCGATCCGCTACCGCTTCTACATCCAGGCCGGGCTGTCGACGGCCGACGTGGCCAAGGTGGTGCTGTTCTGCACCGTCAGCTTCTGGCTGGGCCTGTGCGCGGTGACCGGGGCGACCTTGCTGCTGGAACCCGTGTCGCCGCAATTGCCGTTTGCCGCGCTGCACATACCGCTGGGCATCGTGCTGACGCTGCTGCCACTGGCGTGGCTGCTGGGCGGACTGCTGCGGCGTGAGCCGTTGCGCTTCCGGCGCTGGCAGCTGGCCCTGCCCAGCTTCGGCACCGCGTTGCGCCAGGTGCTGGTGGGCGCGCTGGACTGGGGCCTGGCCGCGGCGGTGCTGTATGCCTTGATGCCCAGCGAGATCGTGATCGATTTCGGGCCGTTCCTGGCGATCTTCGTGCTGGCGCAGATGGCCGGCCTGGTCAGCCATGTGCCGGGCGGCCTGGGCGTGTTCGAAGCGGTGATGCTGGCCGGCCTGGGCGCCACCGGCAACGCCACGCTGAGTGCGCCGATGCTGGGGGCACTGGCGGCGTTCCGTGGCGTCTATTACCTGCTGCCGCTGTGCGTCGCCACCGTGCTGGTGGTGGTGCGCGAGGCACGCGGCCTGCGCCAGCGCACCTTGCTGTCGCCCTGGTTCACCGGGCTGCTGCCGCCGTTCTTCGCCGGGCTCACCCTGGTCTCCGGCGCGATATTGCTGTTCTCCGGCGCCACCCAGGCGCTGCCGCGCCGATTGACCGCGTTGAGCCACGTGCTGCCGCTGCCGGTGCTGGAGGTGTCGCATTTCCTCAGCAGCGTGATCGGCATGTCGCTGCTGATCCTCGCGCGCGGACTGCAGCGTCGGCTGGACGCCGCCTATGTGCTGACCCTGACGCTGCTGGTGGCCGGCGCGGTGTTCTCGCTGCTCAAGGGCATCGACTACGAAGAGGCCACGCTGCTGATCATGCTGGCGCTGGCGCTGGCACCGGCGCACAAGCTGTTCTATCGCCGCGCCTCGCTGTTCCACGCCACCTTCTCGTTCGGCTGGTCGCTGGCGATCGTGGCGGTGCTGGGCTGCACGCTGTGGCTGGTGTTCTTCAGCTACCAGCACGTGGAATACAACAACGATCTGTGGTGGGAATTCAGCTTCCACCACGGTGGCGCGCCGCGTGCCTTGCGCGCGCTGGTGGGCGCTACCGCGGCCGGCCTGCTGTTCGCGCTGGTCAGCCTGATCCGCTCGGAAAAGCCGCGCCCCACCCTGCCCAGTGAAGCCGAACTGGCGCGGGCGCTGCCGCTGATCAAGCAATCGCCGTCCGCGCAGACGCACCTGGCGCTGATGGGCGACAAGGCGCTGCTGTTCGATCCCGAGGACCGCGCCTTCATCATGTACGCCATTGGCGGGCGCAGCTGGGTGGCGATGGGCGATCCGGTGGGCCGTGACCCCAAGGCCCGCCAGGAACTGGTGTGGACCTTCCACGAACTGTGCGAACGCGCCGGCGGCTGGCCGGTGTTCTACCAGGTGAATCCGCGCGACCTCGATCTGTACCTGGAAGTGGGCATGAGCCTGCTGAAGGTCGGCGAGGAAGCGCGCGTGCGGCTGGACCAGTTCAACCTCGACGGCAAGTCGAAGAAGAGCCTGCGCAACATCGTCAGCAAGCTGCAGCGCGACGGCTTGCGGATGGAGATCGTGCCGGTGGAACGCGTACCCGAACTGCTGCCGCGGCTGAAACCGGTCTCCGACGCCTGGCTGCGCGACAAGCGCGTGCGCGAGAAAGGCTTCTCGCTCGGCTCGTTCGACGCGCGCTACCTCGCCCGCACGCCGATGGCCGTGGTATGGCAGGACGAGCAGCCGGTGGCATTCGCCAACCTGTTCCTGGGCGACACCCTGGAAGAGGCCTCGGTCGACCTGATGCGTCAGTTGCCCGACGGTCCGCCCGGCATCATGGACTATCTGTTCGTGGAACTGATGCTGTGGTCCAAGGCCCAGGGCTACCGCTGGTTCAACCTCGGCATGGCCCCGCTGTCGGGCCTGCAGAACCGGCGCCAGGCACCGCTGTGGAACCGCTTCGGCGCGCTGCTGTTCGGTCGCGGCGAACGTTTCTACAATTTTCGCGGTCTGCATCGCTACAAAGACAAATTCGATCCCGAGTGGGAGCCGCGCTACATGGCGGTGCCCGGCGGAATCGCATTGCCGGTGGTGCTGACCAACGTGGCCAGCCTGATTTCCGGCGGCCTTACCGGAGTGGTACGTCGATGAAATTGCTTGCACTGGGTGCCGTGGTGGCCTGCGTGGCGGTGGCGGCCGCGATCGTCTGGAATCCGTTCTCGCGGCCCAGCCTGGAAAAATCCACGGTGAAGCTGCTGGCCACGCCAGGCACGCATGCACCCGGTGGCGACAGCGACGTCCTGACCATCATCTATTCCGGCGACGGCGGCTGGCGCGACCTCGACCAGCAACTGGGCAAACTGCTGGTGGCGCGCGGCATGCCGGTGCTGGGCGTCAGCACGCTGGTCTACTACTGGCACCAGCGCTCGCCGGAGGAGTCGGCGCAGGAACTCGACCCGATGATCACCCGCTACCTCGCGCAGTGGCACAAGAAGCGCGTGTGGCTGATCGGCTTTTCGTTCGGCGCCGACGTGCTGCCTTCGATCGTGCAACACCTGAGCCCGGCCAATCGCGCGAAGATCAGCCAGATGGTGCTGCTCTCGCCCAGCCGCGACGTGAACTTCGAGATCGCGCTGGAAGGCTACATGCGCGAAAACTGGTTCAAGACCAAGCTCAAGGCCGTGATGGAGAAGGTTAATCCGATCCCGCACTACCCGTCGCTGCCGCGCGTGGCCGCGCTGGACAACCAGCCACCGGTAATCTGCTACTACGGCACCGACGACAGCGACGACAGCCTGTGCAGCGAAAAGAACCTGCCACCGTGGCTGGTGGTGCACGCCATGCCCGGCAGCCATCACTTCGACGAAAACTATCCGGCGCTGATCACCCGCATGCTGCACGAGCTGCCCGCTGACACCACCGCTCCGGTTGCCGCTCCTGCCGCCACGTCGTCGGTCCAGATGCCAGCAACTGCCACACCCGCCACGAACTGACGCACTGGCCCTCGCATCACCACCACGCTTTCGTGCAGGTGATGCGAAGGCCGCGTGACAGCGCCGGGCACCTGCCTGAACCGCATCGCGGGATCGCGACAAGGCGTTCACGAGCAGGCTGCTCGAATCAGTGCCGCACGGATCGTGGCAAGCCACCCGCACCACCTCCGCGCCTATCGCAACGGCTGGCGCCCGATCATGGCGTCCATGCCCCAACCGCGATGCCGGCTTCGGCATCGCCAACGTGGAGAAACGCCATGCTCTACTGGGCCATCGTGTTTTTCGTGATCGCCATCGTCGCTGCCATCTTCGGCTTCGGCGGCATCGCGGCCGGCGCCGCCGGCATCGCCAAGATCCTGTTCGTGATCTTCCTGATCCTGTTCGTGCTGTCGCTGATCTTCGGTGGCTTCCGTCGCGGACCGAGGTTGTAGTACTCAGCGCACATCGGGAAGCGGATCGCGTGTGTCTTCCATCGCGGCCTAGAAGCGTAAACAAGACACGACGCGCTTCCGCTTGAGTAGAATAAGGAGATGGCGGCGAATTGAATTCGCCGCCATCTCCGTTTCACCAGCATCGAGCACAGGGGGGCCGATGATCGAGCTGGAAATACAGACACTCTCGGAAACGCGGGAGGGTCTGCTCATCGATGTGGGCGGCATCGTCGTCGCCACCGGATTCACCTTGCTGCGCCAGCGTCTGGCGCAGGATCCTCATGGCGCGTTGCTGACCATGGTCGTGCGCGGGCCGTCGCGCAAGCAGCGCGCGCTCGAAGATGCGCTGGATACGCACGAACGCATCATCAGTTTCGAGATTTCGCCATTCGTGCAAGGCGAGACGCGGCCGCATTTCGCCGCATCACGGAAGTTCGCCCACCCACCGGTCGCGCCGCGACCCGTCGTGATCGAACCCGACATGCCAACCGAAGCGGCGCCGGCTGCGGCAGCACCGAACACAGCCGCGGTGGCCGCTCCGGTCGACGTCTTCGCGATTCCGTCCGTCGTGGCGACCCGGCAGGAACCCTTGTTCGAAGCGGAATCGCCGCATGCACCGGAGCTGGAGCTGGACTTCATCCTGCCCCATCCACCCGCTCCCGCGCCAACGCACATGGAGCCGGAACCGTTCATCGAGCCGTTCGTCGAACTCGTCCCGACCGGTCCGGACGAATCGGCCGTCGAGGCTGCACTGCCGAAGCTGCTCGGTCGCTACCCGCAGGTCTTTCCCTCGCTACTGACGCTGGAAAAAACCGTGGACGCGACGGCGCGCGAACAATCGCTGTGGCTGGCGGGACATCGCCTGGGCCGCTGGATCTTCAACCGCGACTACGCTGCGCTGGGCAAGCTGGACCTGCACGAAGCCATCGAGCGTATCGGCACACCTGCGCTGGGCGCGCTGGTCGAGATCGAACACCGCGGCGAGCAACTGCACATTCGCCAGAGCCCGCTATGCACGGAAGATGGCCATCCCGGCTGCCAGTTCTTCAACGGCTATCTGGAAGGGTTATTGGGGCCAGCGGTGACCGCCGAGGCAATCTCGGTCTTCACCCTCTGCTGCCGCAGCTGCGGTGCGGATGAATGCGTGCTGGCGATCGGCCCGGACTTCGCCTGAACTGACGGCGCCGCCACACTTGCATGCCCGCACCGAGCGGCAAGCGTGGCGGCGCTGCGTGCTCAGCCTTCCATCTCTTCCAGTTCCTTGCCGCGCGTTTCCTTGACGAACATCACGACAAACACGATCGACAATGCGGCCGCCGCCGCATACAGGCCATAGGCGCCTGCCAGCCCGATGCCAACCAGCAGCATCGGGAAGGTGATGGTGATGATGAAGTTCGAGATCCACTGCGCCGCACCAGCCACCGCCAGGCTGGAGCCGCGGATCTGGTTCGGGAACATCTCGCCCAACATCACCCACATCACCGGGCCCCACGACATGTTGAAGAAGACCACGTAGGCGTTGGCCGCCACCAGGGCCAGCGTGCCCATGGCAGGCGGCAGGCTCAACTTGCCCTGGGCATCCATGCCGGCATGGATGAATGCCCAGGCGACCAGCGCCAAGGTCACGGTCATGCCGACGGAGCCGATCCACAGCAGCGGCTTGCGGCCGATCCGGTCGATCAATGCGACAGCGATCAGACACGCGCCGATGCTGAGCGCGCCGGACAACACGTTGATCAGCAGCGCGTCGCTTTCGGAAAAGCCCACCGCCTGCCACAACACCGCGCCGTAATAAAACACCACGTTGATGCCGACCAGCTGCTGGAACGTGGCCAGGCCGATGCCCACCCAGACGATGGGACGGACGCGACCTGAGGTCTTGTCCAGCAGATCGGACAGTTTCGGGCGATGCCGGTCCTGCGCCAGCGAAGCGCCGATTTCGGCCAGCTTGGTGGCCGCCTCGGACTCGCCATAGAGGCTTCCCAGCACACGGGCGGCTTCGACTTCACGCTTGCGCACCACCAGGAAACGGGGGCTTTCGGGAATGAACAGCAGCGAGACCAGGAATAGCGACGACGGCAGCACCTGTACCCAGAACATCCAGCGCCAGGCATCCTGGCCCAGCCACAACACGCTGGTGGAAGCACCCGCGGCGCTGGCCAGCAAGTAGTTGCTGAGGAAAGCGCTGAAGAGGCCGCCGATGATGGCAATCTGCTGCACCGTCGCCAGCCGGCCGCGATAACGCGCCGGCGCTACCTCCGCGATATAGGCCGGCGCAATGACGCTGGCCGCGCCCACCGCGAAACCGCCGGTGAGGCGAGCCGTCACGAACCACACCGCATCATGTGCCGCTCCGGCCCCCAGTGCCGACAACAGGAACAGCACGGCCGAGATGATCAGCACCGAACGCCGCCCCCAGTAGTCGGACACGCGCCCTGCGAAGAATGCACCCAAGGCACAACCAAGCAGCATCGAGGCCACTTCGAAACCGAGCCCCGCCGCGTTGGAATGGAAGGCCTGCTTCAGGCCATCGACCGTGCCATTGATGACGCCACTGTCGAAGCCGAACAGGAAACCACCCAGCGTGGCGACGCAACTGATCTGGACGATGAGCCGGGTATTTTCCGCCGACTTGGCGACACCCGGATTTTCAAGCGAAACACTGTTCATGTCATGGAAGTCTCTGGGTCGTTTGCCGGCCGTTCCCCCCGCGGGAATGGCGCATCTCGGTGCGACATGTCTTCACCCAAACCGGGCCGGGCTCGATGCCCCAAAATCAAGCGACGCCCAAGCCCGTCATTCCAGCGAAAGCTGAGGCGCTTCACAACAGCGAAGCTGGTCAATCCAGCGCCTCTGCCGTGTACCGAGAGGCGCTGGATCCCAGCTTTCGCTGGGATGACGGCGCTCAAGTTTGGAACATGGGGTGAGGCCCGGACTAGCCCGGGGTGAAGCATCCCCTACCCTCAGCGTGACAGATATTGATTGATCAGGTTCTCGTAACGCTCTTGCTTGCCACTCAACTGGACCGGCTCGCCGTTCCGTGCCGCGTAATCGCGCAGGTCGGCAAAACCGAGTTTGCCCTGCACGAAGTCGCTGCCGGCACCGGCCTCGAAGCTGACGTAGCGCTTCGCCCGCTGATGTTCGAGCGGCGACTGGGTCAGCAACCCATGTGCCACCTCCAGCCCGCGCGCAAAGGTATCCATGCCACCGATGTGCGCCAGGAACAGGTCCTCGGCATCGGTCGACTCGCGGCGCACCTTCGCGTCGAAGTTCAAGCCACCGGGCGCCAGCCCGCCCTGTCGCAATACCACCAGCATAGCCCCGACAGTGTCGTAGAGATCGGTCGGAAACTGGTCGGTATCCCAGCCGTTCTGCGCATTGCCGCGATTGGCGTCGACGCTGCCGAGCAAGCCATGGTCGGAAGCCACCTGCAGGTCGTGTTCGAAGGTATGGCCGGCGAGCGTGGCGTGGTTCGCCTCGATGTTGAGCTTGAAATCCTTGTCCAGTCCGTGCTGCTTCAGGAAGCCCACCACCGTCGACGAATCGAAGTCGTACTGGTGCTTCATCGGCTCCATCGGTTTGGGCTCGATCAGGAAGTTGCCGTTGAAGCCGATGCTGCGGCCATAGTCACGCGCCATCTCCAGGAAACGGGCGAAATGCTCCAGCTCACGCTTCATCTGCGTGTTGTGCAACGAGGAATAGCCTTCGCGGCCACCCCAGAACACGTAGCTGCTGCCGCCCAGCTCGACGGTTGCCTCGAGCGCCGCCTTGACCTGCACCGCCGCCCGTGCCACCACGGCGAAATCGGGGTTGGTGGCCGCGCCGTTCATGTAGCGCGGATGGCTGAACAGGTTGGCCGTTCCCCACAACACCTTGATACCGGTGGCCTCTTGACGCTCCTTCGCCATCGCCACCATGCGCCGGAGGTTTTTCTCGTATTCGCCGACATCTTCGGCATCCGGCGCCATGTCGATGTCGTGGAAGCAGTAGTACGGCACGTCGAGCTTGGTGAAGAATTCGAAAGCCGCGTCCATCCGCGCGTCGGCGCGCGCCATCGCCGTGTCGTGCTCGTCCCACGGAAAGCGGCGCGTGCCCGGACCAAACGGATCACCACCCGAGTTGCAGAAGCTGTGCCAATAACACACGGCGAAGCGCAAGTGCTCGGCCATGGTCTTGTCGCCGATCTTGCGGGTCGCGTCGTAATGCTTGTAGGCGAGCGGATTGTCCGAACCGACACCCTCGAACGGAATGCGCCCGATGCCGGGGAAATACTCGCGCTTGCCTGTAAAGAGATTGCTCATGGAATTCGTGTCCTTCGAGGGTGGGGAATGCGCGGCCGGGTCAGGCAATGTCGCTTGCCTGCTCGTTTGCGCCGAGGGAGCAGACTGTGTCGAGATGGCGCAGAAACTGCCGGTAAGAGGGTCGATATCCCGCAACGTTTTCCGGGATCGGATGAACACAAAGGTGTGAGGCCAACTGAACGTGCTTGCGCACGATGTCGGCCAGTGGCGTTTTCTCGCCGTCCGCCCGTGCACTCGCCCACAGCGCCTGCAGCGCGGCGCCGAATGCGGCACCTTCGGCTTGCAGCGGCACTTCCACCGGAAGAGCAAACACGTCGGCGACCATCTGGCGCCATGCGCCGCTTTGGCCACCGCCGCCAGTGAGACGAATCGCCTCGAACCGCAGCCCGGCTTCCAGCAGCGCGTCGTAGCCGTTGCGCAACGCGTAGGTCGCCCCTTCCATCGCGGCCCGATAAAGGTTGGCGCGTGTCACGTTGGCGATGTCCATGCCATGCAGGCTTCCACGTGCGTAGGGAAGATCCGGCGTGCGCTCGCCATTGAGGAACGGCAGCATCACCAGCCCGCCGGCGCCCGGTGCCGTGCCTGCCATCACCGCGTCGCCGTCGCGGACGTCGAAACCGAACGCCTTCGCCACGCTCTCGGTAGCCACCGTGCAATTCATCGTGCACACCAGCGGCAACCAGCCGCCGTCGGACGAACAGAAGGCTGCCCAGCGTGCCGTCGTATCCACCACCGGATGATCGGCATGGGTGAACAGGGTGCCCGACGTCCCCAGGCTCATGCCCAGCATGCCGGGCGCAACGTTGCCGGTCCCGATGGCCGCCATCATGTTGTCGCCGCCACCGGCCGACACCTGCACCGATCGCGACACGCCAAGTACGTCGGCCACATCACGCGCGATGGCGCAAGCGAAGTCCGCCTCGACCAGCGGCGGCAGGCAGGCGGAAAGATCACGCTGCGGATCCGTCGCGGCCAGCATCGCGCTGCTCCAGCCGCGCGTGCGCACGTCCAGCCAGCCGGTGCCCGAGGCGTCACCGCACTCCATCCAGCGTTCGCCGGTCAGCCAGAAGTTCACGTAATCGTGCGGCAGCATGATGGTCGCCAACTGCTCGTACACCGCGGCTCGATGCCTGCGCGTCCACGGCAACTTGGAAGCCGTATAGCCGACCAGCACGGGATTGCCCGCCAGTGCCGCGCAGCGCTGTGCGCCACCCGCAACGGCCATGATCTCGTCGCATTCACGCTGGCTGCTGGTGTCGCACCACAGCTTGACCGGTGCCAAAACCTCGCCCTCCGCATCCAGCGGCACGAAGCCGTGCTGCTGACCCGACACGCCAAGCGCCACGATGCGGGCTCGCGTAGTGGCATCGAGTTTGGCAAAGCAGGCCACGATTGCGTCGATCCACCACTGCGCCCGCTGCTCGCGACGACCATCGCTCCCGGTCATCAATTCGAGCGGATGGCCACAGACGGCAACCACCCGCTGCGCGGACGGATCGTAGACGATCAGCTTGATGCTCTGGGTACCAACATCCAGTCCGGCTACCAGACTCATGCGCGCACCCTCGCTTGAACCTGCACTCGTCCCGAATGGGGGGTGCCCCGGATACCCATGCGCGCGTCGCCAGCACGCGACCCCGCGGCCGGCATGGCACGCCAGGGGCGGCGCGATCGATCGCTGTATCGCGAGAGCATGGGACGGCTCACCATTCCGCCACGCTGCCGTCGTCATGACGCCAGATCGGGTTGTGCCACTGGTGGCCGATCTTGGCGCGCTCGACCACATAGGCTTCGTTCACCTCGATGCCCAGGCCGGGGCCCTTGGGCATCGCCACGTAACCGTCGGCATAGGCGAACACGCCGCTGTCGCTCACGTAGTCGAGCAGGTCGTTGGTGGCGTTGTAGTGGATGCCCAGGCTTTGTTCCTGGATGAACGCGTTGTGGCATACCGCGTCCAGCTGCAGGTTCGCCGCCAGCGCGATCGGGCCGAGCGGACAGTGCAACGCCAGCGCCACGTCGTAGGCTTCGGCCATCGCGGCGATCTTGCGCGTCTCGGTGATGCCGCCGGCGTGCGAGGGATCGGGCTGGATGATGTCCACGCCACCGGTCTGCAGCACGCGCTTGAAGTCGTAGCGCGAATACAGGCGCTCGCCCAGTGCGATCGGCGCGGGCGAGATTGCGGCCAGTTCGGGCAGGCATTCCAGGTGTTCGGACAGCACCGGCTCCTCGATGAACATCAGCTTGTAGGGCAGCAGTTCGCGCATCAGCACCTTGGCCATCGGCTTGTGCACGCGGCCGTGGAAATCCAGGCCGATGCCGATGTCCGCGCCCACCGCGTCGCGGATCGCCTGCACGTTCTCCAGCACCCGCTCGACCTTGGCGTGCGTGTCGACGTACTGCATTTCCTCGGTGGCGTTCATCTTCACCGCGGTGAAGCCGCGCGCCACGGCATCCTTCGCCGCGCGGGCGGTGTCGGCCGGGCGGTCGCCGCCTACCCACGAGTACACACGGATGCGATCGCGCACCGGACCGCCGAGCAGTTCATAGACCGGCCGGCCCACGTCCTTGCCCTTGATGTCCCACAGCGCCTGGTCGATACCGGCAATGGCGCTCATCAGGATCGGGCCTCCGCGATAGAAGCCGCCGCGATAGAGCACGTTCCAGTGATCCTCGATGTGGCGCGGGTCCTTGCCGACCAGGTAGGTCGACAACTCCTCGACGGCCGCGGCGACGGTTTGCGCGCGCCCCTCGACGACCGGCTCGCCCCAGCCGCTGATGCCGGCATCGGTATCGATGCGCAGGAACAGCCAGCGCGGCGGGACGAGGAAGGTGGTGATGGCGGTGATCTTCATGCAGGCTTTCTGTGTCGGTGGGATACCCACCCGGTCAACGGTGGCGCACGACTCGCCCATGGCAGGTCGTTGCCACCCGATGCTGCAAGTCACTCCCCTACCCCGCAATTGCGAAATCCACCAACGCCGTACGTCTTTTTCCCTGTCGCGTTGCGTCATGTCCGCAGCCGGCTTAACTGGTAGCTTCTCCAAGTCCATTGTTTCGTCGGGGGAAAGCCAGTACTGGCATGCCATGTCATCACCGCACCGCATCGCCCTGCTGTTCAACGCCAACAAGGTCTATGACCGACAGGTCATCGCCGGTATCGGGCAGTACCTGAAATCCACGCGCGTGGAGTGGGACCTCTTCATGGAGGAGGATTTCCGCTGCCGCACGCTGGGCATTCGCCATTGGCGTGGCGATGGCATCATCGCGGACTTCGACGACCCCACCGTGGCAGAGACGCTGGCCGATGTGCCAATACCGGTGGTCGCCGTGGGTGGCTCCTATGCGGACGCCAGCCACTATCCGCCGAAGACGCCCTACGTGGCGACCGACAACACCAAGCTGGTTCGACTGGCTTATGACCACCTGATCGAACAGGGGCTGCAACGCTTTGCCTTCTATGGCCTGCCGCCCACGCCGGGCAACCGCTGGGCGCAGGAGCGCGAGGACGCGTTCTGCCGGATGATCGCGACCGACAAACTGGAGGGCGTGGTCTACCGGGGTTCGTCCACCAGCGCCGGCGGCTGGGGACGTGCGCAGGAAGACATGGCCGAATGGGTCCGCTCGCTACCCAAGCCCATCGGCATCATTGCGGTGACCGACGCGCGAGCGCGCCAACTGTTGCAATCCTGCGTGGTGGCGGATATCCCCGTTCCCGAGCAGATTGCCGTGGTCGGCATCGACAACGACCCGATCGCCCAGCTGTTGTGCCGTATCGCACTGACCTCGGTGACCCAGGGCGCGGAGGACATGGGCCATTCGGCAGCGCAATTGCTGCACAAGATGCTGCACGGTCACATCGCCCCGGACACGCGCATCATCGTGCCGCCGCTGGGCATCAACGTGCAGGCCAGCAGCCTGCACGAGCCGATGAAGAGCCCGCACGTGATGCGCGCCCGGCACTACATCCGCCAGTACGCCTGCCTCGGCATCAAGGTCGAGCAGGTGGCCGACTACGTGGGCATTTCACGCACGCTGCTGGAAGAACACTTCAAGCGCGAACTGAAACAAACCGTGCACCAGGCCATCCTGGACCACAAGCTGGAAACCGCACGCGGCATGCTGGCCGACGCGGACACCCCGCTGGCCGAGGTCGCCGTACGCAGCGGCTTCACCTCGCTGCAATACATGTACGCCGTGTTCCGCCGCGAATTCAACTGCACGCCGCGGCAGTTCGCCGAGAAGGCGCGTTCGTAGCAACGGGCCGGGGCAGCGCCATCGGCCACCTGCTTCCGATGGAGCTCAACGCGGAAGTCAAGCGGCGGCGAAGCCCTGCGACGCTCACTCGCAGCGTTGCTTCAACGACAACTTCCGGCCCAGCATCACGTCAAACGCCGTCGTGCCCATGACTCGGTAACCGCGGTCATTGGGATGTAGTCCGGTATCACCCGCGCACGCATTCGCCAGACCGGGCGGCAAGGGATGCTGCGCGGCGGCCAAGGGTGAAGGCCAGTATGGCCCCGCCAGCACCTCGGCAAACGGGAGCACGCCGTCCACCTTCGCCGCATGCCCGATCCACCAGTTCACCTGCTGGCGCACGGCTTCCTTTTCAGGCGTGAACCAGCCGGCTTCGGTGAAGCCGGCAAACGGCGGAATCGTGCCCACGTAAATGCGCAAGCCGTGCTGGTGAGCCACGTCGATCAGCATGCGCAGGCTGGCGATCAGGTCGCCGGCGAGCGCACCGTCCGGCTGGCCCGCCCGGTCGATGCCGCGATTGATGTCGTTGCTGCCCATCAGCACCAGCACGTCCGTCACGCCAGGCTGGTCGATCACGTCGCGCTCGAAACGCTTCAGTCCGGACATGCCTGCCGACGGCTGGCCGAGCTGGTCGGTGCTGAGCTCGTCGGAGCTGATGCCCATGTTGACTACCGCCATCGGCGTGCCCGAGCCGGGTGCATTGGCCAGCGCGGCAATCACGCCCGGCCAGGTGTGTGCCGGCGTGCTGGCGTAGGCACCGTCCGTGATCGAATCGCCGAAGACCGCCACGCCACGCGTGGCCGCCGGCACCGTCACGTCCACGCCATCGAGCTCGTAGATGTGTGCCTCCGCGTCGCTGCCGCGCAAGTGCAGCCTCGCGCGCCGCGCCAGCGTCGTCGCATCGACGGCGTCGCCAGCGACAGCGGCCATGCCCGCCATGTGTTCCATGACGTGCATGTCGGCCAACTGCGTGGCGGTGGCGAAGTACAGGCTGATCACCAGCGTGGACCGCGCCGGCACGTCAAGCACCACTGCGTCACTGCTGGCTCCTTGCCCCGGTGGAATGACCACGCCGGCACGACCATGGAAGCGCAGCACGCGGCTGCTCGAGGGCACGATGCGGGTCAGGTCGCTCGATCCCGCCACACCGAGCGCGATACGGGCGGCGGCAACCGTCAGCGGTGCCTTGCCGAAGTAGTTCGACAAGCGGATGCGCACGCGGCCGCCGCCCACGCTGGTCAGCACGGTCTGGCGCAAGGTGAAATCGGCTTGCGAGACCGGCTGCGGCGCACTGGTCTGCGTCCCCGCGGCCGCGTTGGACGTCATCGCCTGCGCCCAGGTCGCCACCCATTTCTGTGCGGGCGCAACCGGTGTGGCAGCGTGCGCCGACAGACAAGCCAGCACCAGCGACAAGGCCGTGGTGGCGAGAATTCGTCGCGTCATGTTCCGATACATGGTTTCCCCCGGTCAGTCGTGGCAGTCGGCGTAGGCAAGCACTTCGTAGCAAGCGCCCATGGTGTGGTAGTCGGTCTTGCCGGCTGGGCTCTTCTCGTCGTCGTATGCGCGGTTATCGCGCGTGAGGATGCGATACCAGGCGCCATGGCGGTGATCCACCAGATGCGTCCAGCTGTAGTCCCACAGCCGCTGGTACCAATCCCAGTACGCAGGGTCGCCGGTGCGCGTGGCCAGCAGGGCCGCGGCGGCCAGCGACTCGGCCTGCACCCAGAAGTACTTGTCTTCGTCGTAGAATTTGCCCTCGCGGTCGGTTCCGTAGACCAGGCCGCCATACTGCCTGTCCCAGGCCTCGCCCATGGCGCGGTCGAACAACTCGCGTGCCCGTGGCAGGCGCCAGTCGGCGGGTGCATGGCGATCCAGGATCAGCAGCAGCTTGGCCCATTCAGCCTGGTGGCCGGGCTGGTAACCCCAGGGGCGGAAGATGTTGCTGCGATCACCGTAGTTGTAGGTCCAATCCACGCTCCAGTCGGAATGGTAGTGCTCCCACACCTGTCCGTCCGAAAGTGCGGCCTGGCGCAGCGTCATGTTGTGCGCCAGCAGGTCGGCACGCTCGAGATAGCGCGCATCGCCGGTAGCCTCGTAGGCTGCCAGCCACGCTTCGCAGGCGTGCATGTTGGCGTTCTGACCACGGTAATCGCTGAGCTTCCAGTCGGCACTGGCTTCGTCGGCATACAAGCCGTGGTCGGGCTGCCAGAAATGGCGTTCCATCAGATCCCAGGTTTCCTCGATCCATGCCGCCGCTTCGGCCACCCCGGTCTGCAGCGCCTTGGCATAGGCCAACACGACGAAGGCGAGACCGTAGCAGTGGTTGGTGGCATCGAGCACATCCTTGCCCCGCAGCAGCCAGGCGTAGCCGCCGGTCTGCGGGTTCCGGTGCACCTGGCGCAGATAGTCGACGCCGTGACGCACGGCATCGCGACAGGCCTCGTCGCCGAAGGCATGCCATGCCATCGCGTAGTTGAAGATGAATCGGGTACTCGACACCAGATGCCGAGTCTCGCGGTCGTAGACCGTGCCATCGTCGCGGAAGAACTGGAAGAACCCGCCTTGAGGGTCAATGCAGCGCGGATGATAAAACCGCATGGTGTCGGCGACGTGACTTCGCAGGAAGGCGCGCGCGCGGAAATCCGGCGACGACAACGATGAGGGATGCGAATCGACGCGATGTGTCATGCGGGAAATAACTCCGAGGATGGGCTGGTGGTCGCCTGCAAGGCCGGCTAGGGGTCTTCGGAAGAAGCTAAGGTAACCTTACCACGCAATAATGAAAACGAAGCCACGGGAGTCAAGGGCGGAAACCGGACATGTGATGAAAGCCGTTAGCGGGCGGGAATTGCGCTGGCTTGAAGGCCCGCAGCGGCTGAATTCAGGGCGGCGGCGCCGACGATTCGCGATTGACCAGCGTGTACTTCATCACCTGATGTTCGCCGCTGGGGGGGCGCCCTTCGTTGCGGCGGCGGATCTGTTCCAGCATCAAGCGCACGGCAGCACGGCCCATGGCGATCACCGGTTGATGCACGGTGGTCAGTGCCGGCCAGATGGTGACCGCCACAGGGGTATCGTCGAAACCCGTCACGGTAAGGTCGCCCGGCACGTTCAAGCCCATGCCGTGCGCCACCGCAATAGTGGCAGCGGCCATGTCGTCGTTGCTGGAGAAGATCGCCGTGGGGCGATCCTGGCCCTGCAGCAATTTGCGCGCCGCGGCGAGCCCCGAGCGATAGGTGAACATGCCCTGCGCCACATGCGCCTCGGCCACGCCCAACCCGGCAGCCTCCATGGTGTCGTAGAAGGCCTGGGCGCGCAGCAACGCCGGGGTGTGGCTGGGATCGCCCTTGATCAGGCCGATGCGACGATGGCCCAGCTTGAGCAGATAGCGGATCATTGCGCAGGCGCCCCGGTAGTCGTCGATGCGCACCGAGGCGACCCCGTCCATCGGCGAGCCTGTCGCCACGGCCACCACCGGCACGTCTGCCGCGTCCAGTTGCTGGATGGTCTGCCGCGAATCGCACAAGGGCGGCGGAAGAATCACGCCATCCACGCTAGCCTCGAGCAGACGCCCCATTGCCACCCGCTGGCTTCGGATGCCGCTGCACTTCTCGACCATGATCTGCGCGCCGCTGGGGCCGCTTTCCTCCAGCACGCCAAGCATGAATTGGTTGAGGTAGGCCGCACTGGGGTTGCTGTACAGCACACCGATGCGCGCAACGCTGGAACTGCGCAGGGAGCGCCCTGCCAGATTGGGCCGATAGTTCAACGCCTTGGCCGATGCCTTCACCCGCGCGCGCATGTCCTCGCCCACGCGCAGGTTGTTGTTCATCACGCGCGACGCCGTCATCGGCGAAACGCCGGCGTGCCTGGCAACGTCCAGGATGGTGACCGATTGATGTGAGCGTCGTTTGTGTGGCGACATGACGATGGCCTGGATTGACTGGCTCCGTTAACGCCGGCGTGGCGCGAACATACGACCCGCACTCCGTCCGAGCCTTGAGCATGGAGCCCGCCTAGCATGGCGTGTCATGGCTGGATGATACGTCGACAGCATAGTCACGTCACGAGCGGGCATGCAGGAAGGCATGCACTTCGTCCACACCCGGCATTGCCTGGAACGAGCCCTTGCGCGTCACCGCGATCGCGCCACAAGCCGCCGCAAAGCGCAGCACCGCATCGCGACGGCCTGCATCGCCGGTCAGGTCCGGCAAGGTGGACGGCACGGCTCCGCTATCGACGATGCCATGCAGCAGGCCACCCACGAAGGCATCCCCTGCACCGGTCGCATCGACGGCAGGCACGTCGAACGGCGACATCACGCCATGGCCATTCCGCGTATGCCAGCGCAGCGGCCTGCCCCCATCGGTGACCACCAGCCACTGCGCGTGACCGCTCCACAAACGCTCGCACACGGACGACTCGTCGCCTTCCACGGCACTGAGCACATCCATCTCCTCCTGGCTGAGCTTGACGATGTCCGCCGCATGCAGCGCCGACCACAGGCGCGGCAAAGGGTCCGTGTCCGCATGCCACAACGCCGGCCGCAAATTCATGTCGAAGCTGACCAACGCACCCGCGGCACGGGCGCGACGCATGCCTTCCAACGTCGCGGCGGCGATACCCTCTTCGGTGAGACTGTTCGAGCAGACGTGGAACAGGTGCGCGCGCAGGAAGGCTTCCTCCTGGAAATCAGCGCTCTCGAACAGCAGATCTGCCGATGGCGGTCGGTAAAAACTGAAGGAGCGCTCGCCGTGCACATCAAGCGAGACAAAGGCCAGCGCCGTGTTCGCCCGCTTCGTGGTCCGCACGTAACGCGTATCCACGCCCTCTTCGCGCAAACTGTCGAGCAAAAATTTGCCAAAGGCATCCTCTCCCAGCATACCGATAAAGGACGTGGAACTGCCCAGGCGAGCCAGGGCCACGGATACGTTAGCCGGAGCGCCGCCAGCGTGTGCCACGTACACCGGAGGCATGCCCGGCGCCGCGGCCGAGTGCGCATGGAAGTCGATCAAGGCTTCCCCGAAACACAATGTGGTATGCATCTGACACGTTATCCTTTTTCCATTCCAGGAATTGCAGCCGAACGCGCTGCCCACGCCCGCCTGAGCCATGCGCGCACGGCTGGCGTATCGTCGAGCCTCGTGTGCAGCTCATGGCCTCCAAGCACCCCGCGTCGGAAGCTGTCGGCGCGCACATCGGGAACGAATGGGGAGAGAATTCGTCCCGGGCTGACGCGAGAGTGCATCACTATGCGTGCATACAGCCACGTCCCGCGGACTGCCATCGCACGGCATCGCCCCGGCTTGCGCCAGCGCGAACCTTGCCAGCGGGCATCACGCCCCGCCACCAGGCAGCCATGCGAAGACAACGCGGAGTGCTTGAAGATCATGAAAGCGACTCAGTGCGGCCGCGCAATGCGCAGCATCAGCACGTCGTGGCTGGCCAGGCCGATCGGGGTCGCATCGTCGATCGTCACGGCCTTGCCGCTCCACAGGTCGGTGCCGTGCTGCGCCCCGTGCAGGCCAAGCCGGGCAAGATCGATGTGGAATGGTCGCACGTCGCGATCGCTGCCCACATTGAACACCGCCACGGCGAGCGCACCGCCTGCCAGCTGCCGCGTCCAGACTTCCATCTGGCCATCGACGTAGGCACGCGTGCCCTGCTTGCCGAGAGGAACCTGGTCCACCGCGATCACTGCGCGATTGGTTAGGATGTCGCGCACCGCAGGCGTCATCTTCGAGAGATCGTTGCCGGCAATCAGCGGCGCCGCCAGCATGGCCCACCAGCTGAAGTGGGCGCGATCCTCGGCCAGGTCCAGGTTGCCGTTACCCACCTCCAGCATGTCGGGATCGTTCCAGTGTCCCGGCCCGGCGTAGTGTTCCAGGCCCACCTGCGCGGAAACGATGCTGTAAATGCTGTCCCAACTGGCACGAATGTCGCCGGTGGTGCGCCACGCGTTGCCGCCGGCCTTCGCACCCCATTCCCATACCGCATCCCAGCCGTACTGGCACAGCGAGTAGACGATCGAACGATGGGTGCTATCGAGCGCCTCGTGCATCTTTTCGTAGGCATCGCGCATCATGCGCATCTGCTTCATGCGGTCGTGTGGCGCCTCCTTGCTCATGATGTCACGGTAGCCGCACAAGTCGTACTTGATGTAATCCACACCCCATGAGGCGTAGGTCTTTGCATCCTGCACCTCGTGTCCATAGGAGCCGGTGTAACCGGCGCAGGTGGTCGGCCCGGGTGAGCTGTAGATGCCGAGCTTGAGACCGCGTGCATGCACGTAGTCGGCCAGCGCCTTCATGTCGGGGAAGCGTGCGTTCGGGTGGATGCGCCCCTGTGCATCGCGCTTGCCCTGCCACGTGTCGTCGATGTTGACGTAGATGTAGCCGGCATCGCGCATGCCGCTGGACACCATCGCGTCGGCGGCGGCGCGCACGTCGGCGTCGGTGACTCTGCCGGCAAAATGGTTCCAGCTATTCCAGCCCATCGGCGGCGTGGCGGCGACACGCGTTGCCGCTTGCGCCGGGATGGAGGCAAGCAGGACGACCAGGGCGAGCATCGGCAGTACGAATGAGCGCATGCGGGATTCCGTGCTGTGGTATCTGGTTTGAAAGCGTTATCGCCGACAGCGCTGAACCGCCCTGTCCGCGACACGTGAATCGGTTTGACGGACACGAAGTGCCCGGTGACCTGTACAACCACCAATGGTGGTTGCACAGGTGTTCCGCGGATGCGCGGAGCAGCCTGATTGCCGCCCGCGCCGACTGCGCCGGATCAGAAGTGGGCGCGCACTCCCAGCATGTAGCGGCGGTCGAACATCTGTGTGTGCGCCACCTGGTCTGGCCAGACCAGGTAGTAGCGTTCATGTTCCCCGGTCAGGTTGGTGGCCTGGGCGAACAACTGTACGTTCGGCGTCAGGTTGTAGCTCACCGAAGCATCGACGTAGAACGTCGGCGCTTGGTACACCTCCAGGCCACTGATGCCGCCGAAGTTCTCCGACACTGCGCGCCGGCTGCGGAAATTGCCGGCCACTCGTGCCTGGAAGCGGCTATCCTGATACCACAGCACGAGGTTGGCCGTGTTTTCGGAGTTGTCCTGGAAGGGAATGTCGCGCCCGGACAGATCCTTGGCACCACTGGTACTTGGCGAGTAGGTGTAGTTCGCGTCGATGCCGGTATGCGACAGCCAGCCTGGCAGGAAGGTGAAGCCCTGCTTGTAGTCGAGCTCGACACCATGCAGCGAATTACCCTTGCCCTGGATCGGCGAGTTGATGGTGACGCAATGGCCACGCACCACGCCGTCCTGGTCGGGCAGACCACAATTTTCCACCGCGCCGTTCTTGATGAAGCTGTCCACGTTGACGTAGAACGCCGCGATGCTGAGCATGCTGCTCGGGCTCATGTAGTACTCGAGCGACAGGTCGTAGTTCGACGAGCGCCACGGGTCCAGCTCCGGGCTGCCGGACGAACTGCCGCCGAGCACGCGGAACAGGGTCGAACCGGGGGTGGAGGTGTCGATGGCGTAGTTCAGCGTCAGGCCACCACCCCACTGGTCCAGGTTGAGCGGCATCATGTTCTTGGAGTAGGCCGCGCGCAGCTTCAGATCGGAAGTCAGGTCCAGGGAGAAATTCAGGGCCGGCAGCACGTCGGTGTACTGGCGAGCGGTACTGATCGTGCCGTTGTCTGCAGCGAGCAAGCCATACGGTTCGGAGTTGCCGACCGCATGCTGGGTGACGTCGAGGTTGGTGCGCACCACGCGCACGCCGATGTTGCCGCTGTACGGCATGCTGCCCAAGTTGCCGTCGAAATCGCCTTGCACGTAGCCGGTGGTTTCCTTCAACCGCACCGCCCAGGTACCACCCGGATCGACGTTACGCTGTTCGCCCGGATACAGTGCGTTCTGGAACGCCAGCGGGTCATCCATCGTGCTCGGATCAAGGTTGTAGATGGTGACGCCGTTGACACCGGCCAGGTTGCTGTAGCTCTTGATGTGGTCGGCGATCTGGCTCGGCAGCTGGCTCGGGTTCTGCGCCGAGATCACGCCTGCACGGTAGTAGCCGGTGCTGTTGCCGGCCGTGCAGGCACCGTCGATGCCGCCGCCGTTGAGCACGACGTCGGCCGCCTTCCAGCGCACGAGGCAGCCGTTCGGGTCGCTGGCTCCGTCGCCCGCATAAACCGGGGCGACGAGGTTGAAATTGACGTTGCTCGCGGTACGGATGCTGTTGCGCACGCCGAAGTCCAGCTTGAAGCCGTCATCGAAATCGTAATGACCGTCGGCACGCAGGATGTTCATCTTCGCGCGACGCTCGTGATTGCCTTCGCTGGAGATCGTCTTCAACGCATAGTTGTCCGGATCGGACAAGAAGCTTTGCAGATTGCTCGGCAGTTGCACCTTCATGTTGCTGCCGCGCATGTCGACGATCACCGGTACCGTGTTCGGCGCGAAACCATTGGCATTGAACACGCGGTTGCCGCCCAGGTCAGCCGGATAAATGTAGGTACCCGGCGCGGCGGCATCGGCCGGATCGTTCGGCCACGCCGTGCCGTCGGCATCGGAGAACTGGACGTAGCTCTGCATCAGCAACTCATGCGCACTG
Source organism: Rhodanobacter sp. FW021-MT20 (assembly GCF_041107475.1). NCBI lineage: Bacteria > Pseudomonadati > Pseudomonadota > Gammaproteobacteria > Lysobacterales > Rhodanobacteraceae > Rhodanobacter > Rhodanobacter sp. FW021-MT20. The sequence goes on from NZ_JBGBPX010000002.1 coordinate 86,213, forward strand.
GACGTGATGCCGCGCACGCTGCCGGTGAACGGGCCGCCGTTGTCGTAATTGAGCTGCAGGTTGAAATTGCGCGAATAGGTCTTGGTGACATCGTCCTCGGAGTAGGTCTCCATGTCACCCAGCCACTTCTCGTACACCTGTGTGGTGTTGAAGTGCTGGTTCCAGTCGCCACTGCCCGCATAGGCGCTGTGCACCACTTCGCCGGTATCGCGCGATACCAGCGGCACGAAGCTACCACCCAGCCAGCTCTCCGAGTTGAGCTGATAGCCATTGGTGCGGCTGTACTGCTTCTGGCGGGTGAAGAAGAGATCGCTGGTCAGGGTGAAACCCGAGCCGAGGTCCGCCTGTGCCGACGCGTTGATGCCAAGGCGCTTGCGTTCGAGCTGGTTTTCCAGCACGGTAAAACTCTGGGATCCGTAGAAGGCGTCGTTCGCGTTGCCGTTGCCGTTGACGTCGACGTTGCCGCCGCCGAGCTGGTTGATCGCCGACGGGATCGGCGCCGAATTGAACGAACCGAGGAAGCCGTCGTAGGCGCTCGCGCTGGAAGCGTTTTCGCCGAACAGCTTGCCGCCGTACTGATCCATGCCGGTAGTGGAATTCTCGTGCGTAATGTCGCTGTAGGCCGCCGACAGCAGCACGCCCCAACGGCCATCCGCATTGAAGCTGATCAAGCCGTCGGCTTCGGGCTCGTTCTTCTTCGATACGCTGCCTCGCGTACCATCGACCGATCCGGAGACAGTCCAGCCGGGCTTCAAGTCCCAGGGGCGGCGCGTGCGCAGGTTGATGGTACCGGTAATGCCGCTGTCGAGATCGCTGGCGGTGGCCGACTTGATGACGTCGGCACCCGCAAACAACTGCGACGGGATATCGGTGAAGTTCGGCTGCACCGAGACGATCTGCCCGGCAGTCAGGAATGATTCGCCGTTGATCCATGTACCGACCTGGGGCAGGCCGCGCACCTCGACCGTGCTGCCTTCGCCGCCTGAACGGTCGATCTGCACACCGGTGATCCGTTGCAACGAGTCGGAAATGGTGATGTCAGGCAGCTTGCCGATATCTTCAGCGGAGATGCTGTCCTGGATCGACGGCGCGGTGCGCTTGAGTTCGACGGCACGCATCTGCGAACCGAGCACGCCGGTGACCGTGACCGCAGTCAGGTTGACTGCCTTCTTGTCCTTCTTCCCCTTCTTGTCCGCAGCCTGGCCACCGCTCGGCGTCGATGCCGACTGCGCTCCCTGCGCGGTGACCATCGCCGCTTCGGCGGCATGCGCACGAACCGGCGTACCGCCTGCGGCAGCCACGAACAAGGTTGCAGCGATCGCCGCTGCAAGCGGATTCGTGCATGAGTGAAGCATTCTTCTCATGGTATTCCCCTCAAAGTTTGTCGACGCGTCCCTCCGCGCCGGGGTTCAGGTATGACCTGCTTGTTGGTGCCTACTGGTAACGCTACCACCGCATTGCACACGAACGGGCCTGGTGCCCTCCGTGTGTTTACTTCGCTTTGCCGAAAGCTGGCGCCGTGTTCGGCACCACGTTCCAGCCACGTAGTTGCACCCGCGCCCCGGTGAGGCTGGTGCCTGAATCGACAGATATCCCGATGTCGCGCGCCGCACCCGGCGGCAGGTTGACGTAATTGTCCGAGTAATACGCTGGCAGGATGCGCTTGCCATGCGCATCGACCAGGGTGAGCTTGGCATTCAACGCCACCTGCCTGCCGGGATTGGCCAGGTGCACGGCAAGCCGGCCGGCGCCATCGTGTCGAACGGACAACTGCAGTACCTGTACCGGAAGCTGGTCGAGCTTGCGGAGGTCCCCCGGCTTGACCGACGTCCAGTAGAAGTTGCGCGACAGCAGTTGCCCATCTTGCGCCTTCAAGGCCAGCGCCACGAAGATCACGCCATGCGCATGTACCAATTCGTCGAGCGCCGGTCCACCGTGGATCGGCGTGGCCGCCACGGCCGCCGCCTGCACCGGACGCAACGCGTGTGCAAGCAACGTCCCGTCCAGGGCGTACACGCTGATGTCAAGCTGCGCATCGCGGATCGCCTTGGTGGTGTTGTCGACCACCATGATCTGGCGATCGGGCAGGTTCATCTGGACGTGCACCGGCTCGGCTGCGTGCATCACGCCGTAGTACGAGGACTGGGTATCGTAGTCGTGGCTGTAGATCTGCCAGGTGGTGCTCGGCCACGCGGGATGACTCATCCACAACAGACGGCCGCTGTTCTGCGTCCACAGGTGTGCGTTGAGCCCCTCGAAGATCGCACGGTAGCTGTCGTAGTCCAGCATCTGCGCCTTGCGCTCGAAGTCGGCCAGGCTGGTGGGCTTGCCGTATTCGGTGCGCATGGCGGCCATGAAGCTGGCAACATCACCGTTCCCGGACTGGTGCCAGTCGTGATAGGCCCAGTCGTCGCTGATCGGCCACCGGTCGGCCTTCGGCATCATCGCCTCGAACGCTTCCAGTGTGGGGAAGGAAGGCGTGCCAACCTCCACCGCGAAACCCTTGGCCAGAGTGGTGAAGTAATCCTGGTCCGGGCGGTAGTTGTACGGCCCGCTTTCCCACAAATTGATGCGATTGGAGCTGGGCATGTACAGCCGCGTACCGTCGAGTTTGGCGATCAGTGCATCCAGCCGCTGGTTCAGCAGGGGCTGCGGCACGCCCTCGTTGCGACCGAACCACAGCGCGATGCTGGGATGGTTGCGGTAGCGCCGGATCATGTCTGCCGCATTGCGAAGGAACAACGCGTCGTCCTGCGGCTCCATGTTGTAGTCTTGGGTCGACTGCCAGAAATCGTTGAACACCAGCAAGCCATACTTGTCGGCCAGGTCGTAGAACTCCGGCTCGCTGCTTTGCCCCACCCAGTTGCGCACCACGTCGAGATGCGCGTCGCGCTGCAGCTTGAAATAGGGCTCGAGGTGCTCGCGCGACACGCGCTTGAGCATGTCATCCATGCCCCAGCTGCCGCCCTTGACGGCGATGCGCACGCCATTCACGCGGATCGCCAGGTACGGCGTCAGGCGCGTGTCGTCCAGGCTGCGCACAGCCGGCGAGTGCCCGGCCTCCGGCCGCAGCGAATAGGCCCAGCCGTGCGGTGTCTGCCGGATCGCCTTGTGCGAGACATCCATCAGCCGCATGCCCGGCACCCGGGTCAGGTCGGGCGTCAGCAACACGCGGCGTAGCCGACCCTGATCGTCGAACAACGACAGCTCATAGCTGATCTGGCGGATACCGAAGTGGAACTGTTGCTGGTCGGAAACCCCGCCGTTTGCCTCGAACTGCACGTGCATGTCGTACAGGTAGGGATCGCCATAGCCGTTGGGCCACCACAAATGCGGATGAGCCAGCACGAGTTGCGGGAAATCCGCCGGGCGCAGATGCAGCGTGATGCCACCGGCCGGCACAGTCACATCCTTGCTCACCGTGACATCGCCGAACGCCAGTTGCACACGGCCGGCCACCGGCACCGTGCCCGGATTGGCCAGCGGAACGTCCACGCTGATCCGGGCACTACCCGTGCTGCCATCGGGCAACTGGGTGACAACGTGCGTGTCGCCGATCCGCACCAGTCCGGCTGCGCTCAATGTCACGTCCTGCCACAACCCGGTCTCGCGATCGCGGATGGCCGGGATCCAGTCCCAGCCCTCGCTGGCGATGAAGGTCGGCCCGTCCAGCGCCAGCATGCCGCCGTTCGGGCCCGGACCGGCCGCCAGCGACTGCTCGTGCGGCACACCCGGATCCGGTGGTGGCGACACGCGCACCGCAATCACGTTGTCCCCGCCAGCATGCAACAACTTGCTCACGTCGAACTGGCCACGCATGAAAGCACCCGTGATATTGCCCACACGCTGCCCGTTCACCCACACCTCGGCGGCATAGTTGATGCCGTTGAAATCCAGTTGCAGGTGGCGACCGGCGGCGGCGGCCGGCAGCTTGAAACGCGTGCGGTACCACCAGTCGTGCTTGTTCAACGATTCGGGGATCGCCAGATTGTTCAGGCCATACGTCGGATCGGGGTAGATACCGCGATCCACCAGCGTGGTCAGCACCGTGCCGGGCACGGTCGCAGGCATCCACGCGGCACCGGGCTGGTAGCCCGCTTCCGAGAGCGTGGCACCGTCGGCATGCGCCAGCTGGGGCGCCGCCGCCAGTTGCCAGCGACCGAGCGCCCAACGCTGCGCGCCATCCGGTATCAATGCGGCCTGCGCTATCGAGGGCTTGCGCACCGGCGCGGCGAACGGAGCCCGGCTCACCGGCAGCGTTGCGGGTGCCTGCGGTGTCACCTGACCGGCCATCTGCCGGGTCTGCACCGGCCAGTGTGGCGACGCCGGGGTGAAACGGATCAGCTCGGGGTCTGGCGGCCGCCGGGCCAGCTGCCGCAATGCATGGCCATCGAGCGCGCCGTCCCGCACCACGAAGTCGGCGATCTTGCCGCCGAAGTGGACGGCGTCGGCCACGGGGTGGTCACTGGGCGCCACCGCCATTTGCGGAGCGACCGCCACCTGCGGCGTGCTGCCCGAGGCCACCGGCTTGCCGTCGAGATACAGGGTGAAGTGCCCATGGCTGGACACCGCGGCGACAAATTGCCAGCGCTGCGGCACCAGGTTGGTCCGGGACATCGTGGTCGATGAAGGAGACCACTGAAAGCCCAGCCGACCATGATCCAGCATGAAATAGCGCGCGTCTTGCAACGGATTGCCCACGCCGGCGAGCAGCAGACGTGCCTCCGGCACCGCCTGCGGACGCACCCAGGCATAGGTAGTCCAGTCGGCATTGGCGCGCAGCAGCGGGGCCTGCTTCGGCAGCGGCTGTGCCAATCCGGTACCGCCTTGCAGCACGGCGACATCCAGCGGCCCGTGCACGGCAGCACGCGCCAGACCTGCGACCAGCGGCAACCACGTTGCGACCAGGACGCATACGGCGCGCCGCATGACTTTTCCACCTTCCAGCATCAGATCCGTCCCCTTCTTCGCCCTCTGGATCAGGCCGCATCGTGCCTGATCTCCCATGGCGCACCGCGCGACCCATGCACACCATGTACGTCTGGTGCGCGATGTGCCAGGCCATGCCACCGAAGCATGCCGACCTTCAATGAGATAACGTTACCAGATTTCAGCAAACACCATACACCGTCAAGCTGCAGCGCAACATACGACCCGTATGGCCATCCAAACGAACCGGCATGGCGGACCTCAGGCGGATCGCGCGACGGCCCAGCCGCATTCGCGGAGATCGTCGCACGACGGCGACATCACCCGTCACCACGGCCTCGCGACGACGCGCCAGCACAGCGGCGACAGGATGATTCCAGTGATGCGGGTGACACACGCAGATGTTGATCGTCTGGTGCGACTCGATCACTTCCCTGGTCGACGACCCCTGGTCGCTTCGCGCAACACGCCACGACTGACGCGCAGATCTTCGGCAAGGCCTGCCTCACGCGGCAGAACCTCACGCGGCATGACGCGGCCGACGACGATCAGACGGCCGCGATCGTCCACCATCTGCTCGCTCGGGGTGCGCCTGGCCAGTGGTTCGAACACGCTACCGCCGCCACGACCGGGCACCGGGCATGCGTGCGGCCGAAGGGTCGGTCCGACGCGTCCACACCGTGCCGGGAACAGCAGCGTGGCGGCTTTCACGCAGCCAACGCGGTGTTGCCACCGTGCCGGTGCATGCAGCCGCCTGCACGGCCAGCGGACGGGGCTTCGCCATCGTCATCACCAGCCCATCAGTTCCCGCAGCTGCGGCACCAGATCGTTGGCCATCGCGCGATGCTGCGCCAGGGTCGGGTGGGCATTCTGCGCATCGCCGGGGTAGTGGCGCGAGGTGATTTGCTGCACGCGCGGATCGTGCAGGACACGCACCGTGGCGGCGATGTCGTCAACCAGGGCCTGCTTCTTCGCGCCGGATAGGATCGCGCCGGCAGTAAGCGCGATCCGCGCATGCGGATAGTCGGCGAGAATCCGGCGCACCAAGGCCGCATAGGCATCCACGTAGCCGGCAGCATCCGGGATGCCAACGCTGAAATCGTTGGTGCCGATGGCGCTGATCACCAGATCCGGCGTGTACTTGTTTCGATCCCACCGGTTCGCCTGCCCCGCCACGGGTACGGCAAGCGGATAGAAGTCGGGCAGGTTCAGCTGATCGGTGCGTCCGTCCCAGCTGCGTACCAGACCGCGGCCGCCGTAGCACACCAGCTGGATCCGGGCATGCACGGCGGCGGCGGCCAGCATGCCGTAGGAAGCAAGCGGGTCGTTCCAGCCCGGCCGCCGCTGCTCACCCGGCACACGGTCGATGATTTCGCCGCAAGTCACCGAATCGCCCAGCAGCAGGATCTTCCGCGTCGGCAAGGCCGGCGCGGGCAGCCAATCGCCGCCCTGCAGCGTGAAGCCACGGATCGTCGAAATGGCTTGCCAAGCCTCGGTGCGCACGGTGACGCGTACATGATGCGTGCCGGCGACGGCGAAGCTGAATAGTTCGTGCGCGGCGGGCGCCTTGCCCAGTTCCATGGGGCGTGCCTTGCTCCCATCGACGCTCACGTCGACCCAGCCGTGGCCGGTGTTGCTACTGGCTGTCATCGCCAGGCGACGGCCGCGCACCGCGAGGAAGAAGCTCACGCCGGGATAACCGACTTCCCGTGCACCATGCACCAGCTCACGGCTACGCCCCATCACCGCAACGTGCGGATCGCTGGCGAGAATCGTACGAATCGTGCCGTCCTGCACCGATGTGCGGGATAGCGTGCCGGTGGCGACCAGCAGCAGGACGACTGCAACCAGCAGCGACAATTTCATCGAGCCATGCCTGCGCCACCGCCCCTCGTTCACAGCTTCACCTGCTGCGGGTTGCCGTCATAGGTCACGCGTACGTCGCGGCTGGCGTCGGTTGCATCGGCAGCGACATGCACCGCATCAATGCGGCGGATGACGAATTGCCGCTTCGCCGGTACGCCGCTGCCGTCGCCCTCGCGCCGGCCCAGCGTGAGCATCTCGGTGGCGTCGTCGTAACTGATCGGCATGCGCGCGTAGTGCCCCTGCTCGTAACCGTAGCTGGTGCCGTCATCCTCGTACAGCGAGAAGTGGCCGTTGGCGCCAGCATAGACCAGCAGGGTGATCGGCGCATCGGGCTTGGCATCGGTGTACTGCTCGGCCGGGCCGGTGGGAATGATCGCGCCGGCGCGCACGAACAGCGGCATCCGCGCCAGTGGGGCCGGAGCCTGCACGGTCTGGCCACCGGTGTAGCGCTTGCCGGTGTTGAAGTCGTACCAGTCGCTGCCGGCCGGCAGGTAGACCGCGCGGCTGCGGGCCTGGTACCTGGTCACCGGGGCAACCAGGAAGGCCGGGCCGAACATGTACTCGTCGTTGATGTCGCGCACCTTCGCGTCATGCGGGAAGTCCATCACCAGCCCGCGCATGATGGTGCCGTCATGCCACCAAGTATTCGCTGCCAGCGTGTAGATGTACGGCATCAAGCGGTAACGGAAGCGGTCGTACCAGGCCAGCGCGTTGTACACCGGCGAGCCGGGCGACGCGATGTTGTAGATCTCGCGCGGCACGCCCTGCCCGTGCGAACGGAAGATCGGGCTGAACGCGCCGAACTGGAACCAGCGCAGGTTGAGCTCGCGCCACTCCGCCAGGTTCTTCGCATCCGGTTTCATATAGCGGTCTTCGATCGCGTAGCCGCCGATATCGGTAGTCCAGTTGCGGATGCCCGACAGCGAGAAGTTGATGCCGGCGGCAATCTGGTCGCGCAGGTTGCTCCAGCGCGCCACCACGTCGCCGCTCCAGCTGGCGGCGGCATTGCGCTGCTGCCCGGCGAAGGCCGAGCGGGTGAGGATGAACACGCGCTTGTCCGGGTAGGACTGGCGGCTGCCCTGGTATACCGCGGTGGTGGTCATCAGCGGGTAGCTGTTGAAGAATGCCGCGCCCGGGCCCAGCGCCGTCGGGCTCATCAGCAGCTTGCGCTCGGCGATGCTGGTGTTGGAGTTGATGTCCGGCTCGGTCGCGTCCAGCCACCACGCGTCGACGCCGAGGTCACCCAGATTTTCGCGGATCTGCCGCCAGTAGATCTTGCGCGCCTCGGCCGAGTACGGGTCGTAGAACGAGCTGAGATAGCCCGGCCCTACCCAGTCCTTGACGCCTTCCTTGATGTTGCGCTGATAGATGTGGCCGCCCGCTTCCAGTTCCTTGGCATTCTTCGTGGTCGGGTAGAACTTCGGCCACACCGAGATCATGAAGTGCGCGTGCTCGGCATGCACCTGGGCGATCATCGCCTTCGGGTCGGGGTAGCGTGACTTGTCGAACTGGTGCGAGCCCCAGGCGTCATCTTTCCAGTAGCGCCAGTCCTGCACGATATTGTCCAGTGGCAAGCCCAGCTTGCGATAGCGTGCCACGGTGGCCAGCAGTTGCTGCTGCGTCTCGTAATGATCACGACTTTGCCAGAAACCGTAGGCCCAGCGCGGCAGCATCACCGCCTTGCCAGTGACGTCGCGATAGCCGGCGATGACGTCGTCGAGGTCGTTGCCATCGATGAAGTAGTAGTCGACCGCGTGGCCCAGCTCGGAAAACAGCGACAGCTCGTTCTGCTCGGCCGCCGGCAGCGGGTCCAGATGGTCCAGCGCGATGTAGCCCGACTGCGGCGTCCACTCGATGCGAATCGTGTGCTTCTCGCCAGGCTCCATCGCCACGGTGAAATCGCGATACCAGGGATTCCAGTTCTGCCGCCAATCGTCCAGCACCAGCTTGTGGTCGATATACAGCTTGAAGTAACCGCTGGCGTAGAGCCGGAACTTGTGCACGCCGGCCACGTCCGAAGCCAGCGAGCCCTTCCATTCCACCGTCTGACCGGGCCCACCGGTGACGCCTTTCGCGCCGGTCAACGCCGCCGGCCAGCGCTTCAGATCCTTCAGGTATTCATAGTCGATGCTCGATTCGTCGCGACGCAGCTTCAGCTTGCCGTCGACGTAATAACTGGCGGTGAGGCCACCAGGCTTGCCGTTGGCGTCGAACAGTTTCAGACCGTGATCGATCATCTGGTACGGACGCGGATCACCGAAGCGGGTAATCGAATTGTTGTCCCACAGCACGCCGTAATTGCGCGATGACACCACGAACGGAATCGCGATATCCATGTTGTGCTGGGCCAGCTCGACGTCCTTGCCCTTGTAGTTCACCGTGCCTTGCTGATGTTGGCCCAGGCCGTAGAACGCCTCGTCGGCCGGCGACGCGAACTGCTGGCGAATCGCATAGAACGACTTGCCCTGCACCGTCACCGGGGTGAAGTTGCGCCCGTCGGGCTGCTCGGCCAGGATCGGCTTGCCATCGTGATCGAAAAAGCTCGCCGCGCCATCGCGCAGCGACACCTTCGCCTCGATCGCCGAGGTATCCAGCTCCACCGTGCCGTCGTGTTCGTGCACGCTGAAATGGCTATCGCCGCCGGTCTTCAATGCCATCAGGCTGGGCGGCAGATCGAAACCACCCTGCGGCACCGCGGTGACATGGATGATGTGGTTGGATACCACGCGCAGCCGCACCTTTTGCTGTGAGCCATCGACGCTGACCACGATGCCGTCGGGCAAGCGAGTGACATGGGCGGCGGTGGGCGGCACGGCGGCATGCGCAGCACCGAGGCATAACCCCGACGCCAGCAAGGCCACCAGGATGGGAAGACGGTTGGGACTCATCGCGGATTCTCCAGGGTCAGGTCGGCTGCCAGCGGCGTGTGGTTGGATGCATCGCCCACGCGGATCACGAAGCGGCCTGGATCGATCTTCCAGTGATTGTGTTTGGGGTCGTAGTAGGCGAACGCGCGTCGGTCGAGCGTCAGTGTGACGTGTTGCGTCTGGCCCGGTTCAAGGCGCACCTTCTGGAACGCTTTCAGTTCACGCTCCGGCCGCACTACCGTCGCGGACGGGTCGCTCACATACAGCTGCGCCACCTCGGCCCCGGCACGCGCACCGGTATTGCGTACGTCGAACGATACCTTGACCGTGTCGCCGGCATGCGCGGTTGGCGCCACCGCCAGATGCGCGAACGCGAACGTGCTGTACGACAGGCCATAGCCGAACGCGAACAGCGGCTGCGGCTTGTGCGGGTGGCTGGTATACCAGCGATAGCCGACGAACAGGCCCTCGCCGTAGTTCACTGACGGATGCGTGCCGGCCGGGTGCGGCGGCGCGTAATAGAAATCGTGCGTGGGATTGTCTTCCCAACGGCGTTCGAAACTGATCGGCAGCTTGCCTTCCGGCGAGCGCGCACCGAACAGCACCTCGGCCACGGCGCGGCCACCTTCCTGCCCCGGGTACCAGTTCTGCAGTAGTGCCGGCACCTGGCCCAGCCAGTTCGCGGTGGCGTAACCACCGCCCGAGGTCACCGTCACCACCGTCTTCGGATTCGCCTTGGCTACCGCCTCGATCAACGCCTCCTGACCCCACGGCAGTGCATAGGTGCGGTCATACGCCTCGCTTTCGGAACTGGGGTCGAAGCCCACCGCCACCACCGCGGCATCGGCCATCGCAGCCATCTTCACCGCATCGGGCGAGATCAGCTCATCGACCGCCACCACGCCCAGGCCCATGCGGCTGTAACTCACGTCGGGCAGATAATCGAGGCGAATCGTCACCGCCTGCTTCGCCGCAAGGTCCAGCGTGGCATACAGCGGCGCCTGACCTTCCCGCTTGGGCTGCGCAATCACCGATTTGCCATCCACATACAGCGTATAGGTGTCGGCGCTGGCCGCTGCAGTCAGGAACAGGTATCGACCGGCATGCGGCGCCACGAAGCGGCCACTCCAGCGAATGCTGCGACGTAACGTTGCTGGCGTCGTCCACAACTCCGGCTTCCACTGGTCAACATGGGCATCGATGCCGATCGTGACCGGCGCGCCGCGAAAGTCGGGATTGTCGAACGTCTCGCGCTGCAAGCCGGGCTGACCTTTGGCGGTGGTGAAACCGTCGCGCTTGAACACCGCATCCGGCGTGGGCAGGCCCGGGCTGTACAGCACGCGCACGCGCTGGCCGAGATAGTCGGTGATGCCACCGAGAATGCTCACGGTGTGAAACGTATCCACATGCGAACTGCCACCAGCCGTGGCGTTGCCGGGATAGGCATCGGGGCCGATCACCGCAATCGTCTTCATCGTGTTCGCGTCGAACGGCAACACATGATGGTCGTTCTTCAGCAGCACCAGCGATTCGCGCGCCGACTCTAGTGCGACTTGATCGTTGCGCGGATCGAGCAGCGGTTGCGCCAGCTCCTGCTGCGGGCGATCGAGGAAGCCAAAGCGCACCGCGGTGCGCAGGATGCGTCGCACCTTGTCGTCCAGCGCAGCCTTCGACAGGCTGCCATCGCGCAGTGCAGGCAACAGCAGCGCGGGCGTCATCTTGTCGGCTGCCGGCATCTCCAGGTCTAGGCCGGCCTTGAACGCTTTGAGGCCATCGCTCACCGCGCCCCAGTCGGACATGTAGATGCCGTCGAAGCCCCAATCGTGCTTCAGAATGCCGTCCACCAGCGCCTTGTTCTCGGCCATGTAATCGCCGTTGACCAGGTTGTAGCTGCTCATCACCGCGCCGACATGACCTTGCTTCACCGCCATCTCGAAGGCGCGCAGATAGATCTCGTGCAGCGGCCGTTGCGCGATCACCGAGTTGAGCTGGCGACGGTCGTATTCGGAATTGTTGCCGGCGAAATGCTTGATCGTGGCCACCACGCCCTGACTCTGGATGCCGTCGATCAAACCCACCGCCGTGCGACCGGCCAGGTAGGGATCTTCGCCGTAGTACTCCATGCTGCGGCCGTTCAACGGCGAGCGGTAGATGTTCACCGCTGGGCCAAGCAGGAAGCTGATATCGCGGGCGCGGGCATCGCGGCCCATCGCGGCGCCCACGCGTTGCGCCAGCGCCGGATCCCAGCTCGCCGCCAACGCAATGCCGGCGGCATAGGCGGTGGATTTTCCACCCATGCGCACACCATACGGACCGTCGGACATGCCCAGCGCCGGCAGGCCGATCGACGGCTCGGCGCGAACATCGAAACCATCGGTTCCGCCGATCAGCGCGACCTTCTGCTCCAGCGTGAGCTTGTGCAGCAGGTTATCGACGCGATGCTCCACCGCCGGCGAATCCGCTGACGGCACGGACGCCAGCGCCGGCAACGCGAACCCGGCGAACACGAGCGCCACGGAGAAAGTTTTCCAACGAATCATGCAAACATCCTTCAATACGTGGCCAGCTTGACGTGCAGCCACTGCGGCGCACTGGTGAAGTTGAGGCCGTAGTCAGTCTGGTCGCCATTCCACACGCGCATGAACTGCCACTTTCCGTCGACGTAGCGTCCCTCCTCGACGCGGTCGTACAAGGCATGCCGGCCGGCGTTGTGACCGCTCGGCTGGAAGCTCACGCGCACGTGGTCGCCGGTCACCAGATAATCATCGCGACCGAGCTGGACGATCAGCACGCCACCCTCCGGAGTCGGGTTGCCTTTCGCCTCGGGCACGCCAAACAACGGTTGGCCGTAGCCGATCTGGGCCGTCCAGTCACCCAGGTCGAGCTGTTGTGTGTGCGTCTTCTCCGGCTCGGACGCGCCCCACACCTTGCCTTCGAAACTGGCCTTGGCGACCAGCGACGCGATCGGACGCAACAAGGCGTAGTTCAGGGCAAACGGTTTCAGGGTGTCCGCATCCACCTTGCGCGCACCCAACGGCCAGTTGGAGTAACCGGTGTAATCCATGCCGAATGGCGAGATGCCGATCGCCTGTTTGCCCAGCGCGGCGAACACGTAGCGCGCATACGGCGCCGCGCTGCCGGTTTCGCCGACGAACAGCGGGTTGTCGGCGCAGCTGTAGCGGCCCAGCACGGTGGTGTACTTGGCGTACTCGGGCATGTAGATGTCCGGCGCGATCAGATCGAGCGCGGGCGCTGCGGCGCGCCAGATATCCAGCACGTTGTCGGTGGGGCCGCCGCTGGCATAGCCGCCGGGTGGTCCGGGGTGGAACGGATCGCGCAAGGCGACGTTGGTGTACATCGGCAGGTCGTAGACGGCCTTGCCGGCGGCGGCCACCTGGTCGATGTAGTGCGCGATAGCCCAGGCGTAGGAGTATTCCGCCGCATGCTTGCCGAACACCTGCGACCAGCTGCCGGCAGGCTTTCCGGTCTTCTTCAGCACCGCCACGGGAACCGGCGACTGCAGCAAGCGGGTACCGGCCGCGGAGTAGTCGCGATCGGTGCCGTAGGTGCCCGACTCGTTCTCCACTTGCACCATGATCACGGTGTGGCGGTCACCATCGATGCCACGAAGGTGTTTCATCAGCGCTACGAACGCACTGCGGTCGGCATCCAGCGTGCTGCGGGCAAACGGCGACATCGAATTGAGCGTGCCGCCATCTTTCTTCAGCACGCGCGGAAAGCGTCGGTTGTCCAGCTTCACCCACGCCGGCGCGTAGTTCGGGCCGTTGTTCTTCCAGGTGGCGAACCACAGCAGCGCCAGCCGCACATGCTGTTTGCGCGCCTGCTGCACCAGGGTGTCGAGAAAGCTGAAATCGAAATGTCCCTCGGTAGGTTCGATCTGTTCCCACGCGATCGGCACCTGCACGGTGTTCACGTGCAGGGCTTCCATCGCCGGCCACACCTGCGGCAGCATCGCCGGCCAGTTGCTGGAGTTGTTCACCTGCGCGCACAGCATCAGGTAGGGTTGTCCATCCACCAGCAACATGTGCCGGCCGTCCTGGCTGACCACGCGCGGCAACGACGAAGCAGTCGCCGGCAACGCGGCGGCCAGGCCAAGTGCGAGGGCAGCGGCGCACCACAGGCGGCGCATCATGGATGAATGCATCGTCATCTCCGGTTTCATCGGGGCATCTGCATCGGCGCAGCCGATTTCATGGTACGGAAGGGCCAGGCCGGCAAGCCGGCGTGGTCGACCAGGTTGGCATCGACCGGGTCTTCGTTCCATGCGTAGCGCACGGCCGCCGGGTGGCGCAGCATCGCGTTCCACACCACGACGGTTGCGCCTTCGATACGCGCCTGCGCCGGCAGGTAATGCCCGTCGCTGCCGGCCATCTCGAAGCCGCGTACGGTCTGTCCACCCCCGCGCACCGCCAGTGCTTCACCCTGCGTGTCGAACGACAGCACCGCCTTGGCACCATCCACCCGCATGGCATGGAAGACCGGCCCGGCATCGACCACCTTGTCGACGAACACCACGTGACGTGCCACCAATGCCAGTCGATGTCCCACGTCCTGCTTGTCGGTGGGATGGATGGTTTCGGTGCTGCCGATATCGATGGTCACCGCCTGCCCGGTGGCGGGCAGTGCCAGCGCAGCGGATTGCGATTCACGCAGTTCCGCCCACGGACTGGAGTCCGCGGTGTCCTCGCCGGCTTTGAAGTTGGCCAGCTGCACCCACAGGAACGGCAGCCGCGGTTGTTTCCACGCGGCGCGCCAGGAGCTGATCAGCGCCTTGAACTGGTCACGGTAGGCCAGCGCGTTGCGGTTGCCGTCCAGTGCATTGGCCTCGCCCTGGTACCAGACCACGCCGCGCAACGGATAACCCTCAAGCGGGTGGATCATCGCGTTGTAGAGCAGGGTCGGCGTCACCTCGCGCGTCTCGGTGGGCACCAGCGTTACCGCGGCCGGATGGAAGTGCCACGTACCTGCCAACGTGCGGCGCGCACCGTCTTGTGGCTGCACGTAGAGCTCGCTGGCCGGACCATGGATGCCGCCACCGTCGCCCAGGTCGTCCACCCGGATGGCGAGCGTGTTGCTGCCCGCATGCAAGGCCGCGGCCGGCACCTTGTAGACACGCGGCAGGTTCCATTGCCGCTCGGTTTGACCGATCAGCCGGCCATTGACGTAGCTGCGGTCGGAATCGTCGATTTCGCCCAACCCCAGAGTGACGCCGTGACGTGCCTCGTCGGCGCTCAAGATGAACTGCGTGCGGTACCACGCGATACCGTCCATGTCGTAGTAGCCGACCGTTTCCCAGTACGCTGGCACAGCGATGTTCGCCCATGATGATTCGTCGAGCTTTGCCGCCGCCCAGGCGAACTTGCCGGCCGCGTCCATCACATCACCATGCTGTTCCGGCCAGCGTGCAAGACGTTGCCGGGTGCGATCGAGTTTCGCCGTCTCTGCGGCCGTGGCCGTTTTCATGCTGGCGACCAGCGCCTTCACGTCTACATGACCGATACGCGCACTCGTCCACGCTTCGATACTGCTGCCGCCCCAGCTGCTGTTGACCAAACCTTGCGGCACATGGGTGCGCACCTGCATGTCGCGTGCAAAGAACCAGCACACGGCGGAGAACTGGCCAACGGTCGACGGACTGGCCGCGACCCAGCTGCCGCCCTGCAGCCGTTTCAGCGGCGCGGTGGATGCGGCGTGCGGAATCTTGAACTGGCGGATCGACGGATCGTTCGCCTTCGCTTCCTCGGCCGCAGCGTCGCGACCTTCGGAAACCATGAACTCCATGTTCGACTGGCCCGAGCACAACCACACATCGCCGACCAGCACATCGCCGACGCGGCGATGCTGATGCCCGTCGTCGACATCCAGTGCGTAGGGGCCACCGGCCGGGTGGGCCGGCAAGGTCGCATCCCAGCGTCCCTGCGCATCGGCGACCGCCACGACATGCCTGCCGTCGAAGCCCAGCTTCACCCGCGACCCCGGCGTGTCCCAGCCCCACACGCGCATCGGCTGGTCGCGCTGCAACACGGCGCCCGGCGAGAACAGTCGAGGCAATGTGAGCGTGGTGGCCTGCGTCGCCAGCGGCAGCAGCGCGCCCAGGCTCAACGCGCCGGATAAAACGAGGCGCTTCATGGTGCCGTTTCCATTGGTTCGCCATAGACAATGCCGCGCCCGCTGGTGGCCAGATACACACGGCCGAACACGCGCGGGTCGCCGACAAGATGCGTAATGCGACCATAGCGATGCGCCGCATCATTGATGCGCTGCCAGTGGCCGCCGTCATCGATGGAGCGGAAAATGCCCTGGTGTCCGTTAAGCCGGCCGGCCACGAACAAGGTCGACTCGTGCCGCCCTTGCGCAGGCTTGCCGAAACCGAAGGCATCCACGCCGGTGAGGCCGGCAAAGCGTTGCTGCACATTGCCGGCGTCATCGCCACGCAGCAACGGCAGATCACGCGCCGCGAGATAGAGCACGCCGGCCGCGTTCGGCGCCGCCTGCAATTGCACGTGATCGTGGCCCTGCGCGGCTGCACCAAGGCGACCCCGAATCGGCCCGAATGTCACGCCGCCATCCTGGCTGGCAAACAATGCCCCGGTATGCGGATCGAACGCCGCAAGGCGCCGCGGATCGACGCGATCACCCACGACGACCACCGTGCCAGGCAGCCCCTGCACGGTCTGCCAGTGCCGGCCGAAATCGCGGGTGATATAGACGTGCCGCGCATGCCGCGGCGCCCACAGCACAGCGCTGCCATCGGCGGTGAGTGCAATGCTGCCGGCGCCGTCGCCGTCCGGCGGTTCGCTGGCGAAGGCCTGCCAGTGCCGGCCATCGTCATCGGACCAAGCCGCGCGCATGGCCGGCCCGAACGGTTCACGCAGGTAACCGCTGCGCACGATCAGTGTTGGACGCTGCCCCGCGTAGTCGATGCTTTCGCTGTTGGCATAGCGCGGCGGTGCCTGGAACTGCAACGGCGCCACGGCAAGGTCGTCGTGCCGAAAACCGTCGAGATCGCCGATCGCGCTCAGCAAGTGCGCGCCCTGCGGCGGGCTGATCAGGCCCAGCGGCACGGTTTCCTCAAGCCCGCGATCCTGGAACCACCAGTGCACCTTGGCGCCAAGATCGAGCCGGCGCATGTCGCGCGAAGCCCAGATGCCGTAGCCGGTGACGAACATCACATGGTCGTGATCGAATGGATCGATGGCCACGGTGGTCATCCAGTGCGGCGCATGCCCCACCGTCCATGCCGCACCGCCGTGATCGAACACCGAGTGCGCGAAGACCTCGGTCCAGTGCGCGCCGCGATCGGTACTGCGAAACAGCAGGTCGTGCGGCGTGTAGTGATGATGGGTGCTGGCGATCAACACCTTCGGATCGGAGGGGTCAACGGCCACATCGCCCCAGCCGAAGCCCGGCGGTTTGCCGTTGCCATGCAAGGGCGTGATGTCGGTCCAGTGGCCGCTGGACGACTGCCAGCGCCACACGGCGCCGTCGTTCATGGTGTCCGGGCCTGGCTCGTCGCCATAGCTCAGGTAATAGTTGCCATCGGTGGCACGATGCATGTGGCTGGGCCGCAAGCCGACAGGCTGCCCCGGCACGGCGCTCCAGTGGCGCCCGCCGTCGACGGAACGGAACAGGCTGGTCTGTCGGGTGGACACGCCGGCATAGAGCACCGGGGTCGGCGTACCGTGCCGGCCACTGGCCGGATCGAACACCACGAATACAATGCCGATGGGTTGCGTGCGCCACGTGTTACGCGCACTGGCCGACGACGAGGTTGCCACCGCCGGGAAGCTGTCGACTTTTGCCCAGTGCGCACCGTAATCATCGCTGCGCCACAGGCCGGCATCGGGTGAGCCAAGGAACAGAATGCGGCCATTGTTCGGATCGACCGCCAGGCGTTCGCCATTGCCACGCCCCAGCTCGTTGCCGCCAAGCTTGAACGGCAGGTCAGTACGCTCGAAATGACGTCCCTGGTCGTGCGAACGCAGGACCGCGGCATCGCCTGCCTGCGACGTGGTGTAGGTGCCCGCCGCCAGGTACAGGCGCTGCGGATCGGCGGGATCAAGTGCCAGGCTCTCGATACCCAGCAGATTCTCGTCCTTCGCCCCGATCCAGTCGGTTAGTGGTATCCAGCGCGCACGCGCCCGATCCCAGCGATACGCACCGCCCACGTCAGTGCGCGCATAGATCAGGCCGCGTACGGCAGGATGGAAGACCAGGCCACTGACATAGCCTCCGCCTTCGATACGCACGTTGCGCCAGCGATAGGACACACCATGCGCCATGATTAAGGTCGTCGTGCATGCAAGCACGACGACCAGGAGAAACGTGCAACCGCCAAGCTTGGGGAGAGACCAGCGTCGCGTGAGTCGTTGCATCGTTCTTCCATTCGTTGCGTGCCGGCCTCCCCGAGGTGGCCGACACCGGACACTTCATCAGAAGCTCAACTGGGCCTTCAGGCTGAGCATGCGGTCATTGATCTGCACGTCACGCGGAAGCGTGTCGAGGCCGAAGTTCGTGGCTCGCTTGGTGTTGGTCAGGTTCACCGCCGCGGCGGTCAGCGAGAAGTCGCGGGTGAAGTGATACGTCACCGACGCGTCCACCTGGCCGAAGGCCTTGTCGTAGATCGGCAGGCTGCCGGTACCGTTGCCCTGGGTCGTTTCCACCCACTGGCTGCGCCAGTTGTAGGCGACGCGAGCCGAGATCGGTCCCTTCTCGTACATCAGGATCAGGTTGTAGCTATTCTTCGACAGGCCTTCCAGCGGAACCAGCAGTGGATTGCCCGACGTATCATAGGCGTCCGGACTTGGCGCCTTGCTGTACACGTAGGTGTAATTGGCCTGCACGCCCAATCCGTCGAAGGGCGACGGCAGGAAATCGAAGAAGGTCTGGTAACCCGCTTCGGCACCCTTGATCACGCCGTTCTTGCCGTTCACCAGGCTGCTGATGGCGTAATTGTGGAGCACGCCGAGCTGGTCGATCTCGGGCTTCTCAAGCGTAACCGTCTGTACGAAACCGTCCACGCTCTTGTAGAACAGGCCGCCGTACAACAGTTGCGATGGCGACATGTACCATTCCAGCGAGGTGTCGTACTGCTTCGCCGTCATCGGCTTCAGATACGGGTTGCCACCCGCCGTGCCGGTGTAGGCATTGACGCCGGTGGTGGCATCCGGCGTACTCAACTGCAACATCGGATTGAGCTGATCGAAAGTCGGCCGCGACAACGCTTTCGATGCGGCGAAGCGCCACTGCAGCTTGTCGGTCAGATGGAAAGTGAGGTTGAGGCTGGGCAGGAATGAGTTGTAGGACTGACCCACGTTCAACGGCAAGGTTTCACCCAGCGAGTTCACCAGCGCACCGTCTGAACTGAGCTTGGTGTGGACGGCACGAATACCGATGTTGCCGTCGTACGGAATGCTGCCGATCTGGCTGCCGAACGTGATCAGGCCGTAGCCACCATAGGTGTTCTGGCCCTGGTTGTTGATGCCCGTGGCGGGATAGCTGAGCGGCGTGTTCTCGCCGAACATCGACAGCGAGTTGACGTAGTCGAACAGCAACGCGGGATTCGGCGTGATGGTGGAACCGAACGTGTCGGCATTGCCGTGGAAGAAGTCGCCGTACGTCTTGATCACCGCCGCCGACGCCGGATAATTGGAAAGCGGCTGGCCGATGTAGACGAAGCGATAACCCGAATCCTCGGTCTCGGCGGTGCGATGGGTGGTGCGCACGCCGAACTTGATCGACTGGAAGAAATCGCCGCCCAGCGTGTACTCGCCATCGGCCCGCCACGCGAATTCGCGCCCCGTGGCGTTGGTCTTGTCATCCAGCAGATAGCCGAACGTGTTGTTGGCCGGATTGGTCGTGTAGGCCGTGTCCACTTTCAGCACCGGCAGGCTGCCGCTGATGTCCTGATAGAGATACGGCGTTGTGCTGCTGGTATTGAGGATGTAGCGAAAGGTGTTGGTCTTCGCCGTGATGTACTGGAAATCGGTCTTCAGCGTGAGGTTGTTGGTCGCGTTCCACGAAGCACCCCAGGTGTAGTCCGTGGTGATCGAGTGCCGCGTGGTCAGGCTGCTGTTGGAGGCGACGGGAATCCCCGCCGTGGTTGCTCCGTTCGGATCGGGATTGCCATCGGCACCCAGTGTGCCCGTGCCATCAAACGTGCCGCTGAGGAAGTTGCCGCTGGGACCGAACGCGTACGGCTTGCTCGTATCCAGGACGATCGGCGTGGTGCCGGTATAGGCAAAATACGAGTAGTCGTTCCACTGGAAGTGGTAGTCCGAGCGTACCGCCTGCGCGTACAACTGCAGGTCATTGTTGGGGCGCCACTGCAACGCGATGACGCTGCCCATGCGACGACGTTCACCCACGGTCTCGCCGACGCCGCCGCCATGCGGAACCTCGAGCGTCTGACCGTCGTAGTTCGGATAATTGGCATACGCGCCGCCGGAACCCGCCTGTATGGCATAGAAAGGTTCGGTCGAGATGACGTCCTGACGGAATGCGTGCTTCTGATAGGCCAGGTCCACCAGCAAGCCGAATTCACCGGCGCTGGTATGCCAGCGATTGCTGTACAGCACCGAGGCGGAAGGCTTGTTTTTCTTGGCCAGGTCGGCGTAATCGTCCTCGGCACTGATCGCGAATTTCTGACCCTTGAAATCGAATGGCATGTGCGTGCGCAGGTTGACCGTGCCACCGATGCCACCTTCGATCATCTCCGCCGAAGGGTTCTTGTACACGTCGATGCCGGCCAGCAATTCAGCGGGCACGTCCTCGAAGCTCAGTGTGTCGCCGCCGTTGGCGGTAAAGCTGTCGCCGCCATTGATTTCGGTGCGCACCTGGGTCAGGCCGCGAATGGCGATGCTGCTGCCCTCGCCGTAGTTACGATCGATCTGGACACCGGAAATGCGTTGCAATGCCTCAGCCACGTTGTTGTCAGGCAACTTGCCGATGTCTTCGGCCACGACCGAATCCACGATCTGGTCGGCGTTCTCCTTCCGCGATATCGCCGACTCCATACTCGCGCGCACGCCGATGACCTGCACCGCAGCCATCTCGGTGGGTTTCTGCTTGTCGTGCTTGCTCTTGCCGGTCGCCGGGGTCGCATTGGTTTGCGCGGCACCGCCAGTCGCCGCCGTCGTGTCATCTTGAGTCGTGGTGCTTTGCTGCGCATGCGCAACCGCCGGCCCGTACATCAACACCAGGCCCAGTGCGATCGCGGCAGACAAGCGCGCCAGCGGCCGGCCCGCAGTCTTTTCGTGCAATCGTTCGATCATGGTTCTCTCCCCCACATCGTCAGTTCGCGGACCTGGGTACATTCCCGGCCCTGTTGTCAGATTGGATTCCCGGCTTCGTGGCTGCCGTGGCGGTAACCGTGCCTTCGTTCCGTTCATGCCTTCCCCACGCGGGGATCAATGCATGCTGAAGCGATGCGAGTGGAATGCACAATTACGAAATCGAGTGTGTCCGGTAACGTTTATTCATATGCGTTCGCCACATCATCCCCGGAAAGACGCACGGGCCTGCTAGATTTTCCATGCCTCGTCGCATGCCGCGCCAGGCCGATTCCAACAGCCCGGGGGGCGAATGCAAACCCAGTCCTTTCCTTGCCCACGGCTGGTTCGCCATGCCCTGTTCGCCTGCATGGCCCTGTCGCTGTACGCGCCCCTCGCCCAGGCGAACAAGACCTCCGCACCCACCGCATCGACGCTGACTCAGGAACAGGCCGACCTGCGCTGGCAACAGGCAACGCGACGTTTCGATCCGGCGCGGCACGCCATGCTCGATACGGTGGCGCAGGGTGCTGCACAGGGACCGTTCCACCCGGACTGGGCCTCGCTGCGCGCCTATCGTGCGCCGGCATGGTTTGCGAACGCCAAGTTCGGCATCTTCGTGCATTGGGGCGTCTACTCGGTACCGGCGTTTGCCAACGAGTGGTATCCACGCAACATGTACGACCAGCGCACGCGCGAATATGCGCACCAGGTCGCCACGCACGGCTCGCTGGCCCATTTCGGCTACAAGGACTACATCCCGCTGTTCAAGGCCGAGCATTGGGATCCTGCCCGCTGGGCGGCGCTGTTCCGTGCGGCGGGCGCACGCTATGTGGTGGGCGTGGCCGAACACTCCGACGGCTTCGCCATGTACAACTCGAAACTGTCCGACTGGACCTCGGTGAAGATGGGGCCGCACCGCGACGTGATCGGTGAGCTGGGCAAAGCCGTGCATGCCGATGGCCTGCGCTTTGGCGTCTCCTCGCATACCGCCGAGAACGACTGGTTCTTCCACCATGGCCGGGAAATCGACTCGGACGTCAACGACCCGCGTTACGCCGGCCTCTATGGCCCGGCCGTTGCCCAGTTGCCGGGCCCGCATGACCCGGCCGACCAGGACCTGGCCGACGACTGGACTTACGTCTCGCAAGCCTGGGTGAACGACTGGCTGGCACGCACTGCCGAACTGGAGAAGTACTACCACCCCGACCTGATCTACCTCGACTGGTGGGTCGGCCAGCCCGCCTTCCGGCTGGCACTGCCCAAGCTGCTCGCCTACTACTACAACGACGGCGCGCGTCGCGGTGGCGTGGTGCTCACCTACAAGCTCAAGGCGCTGGCTGATGGCAGCGCCACCCTGGACGTGGAACGCGGCCAGCTCGGCGCGATCCGCGCACAACCGTGGCAGACCGATACCACGATCAGTCGCAGTTCGTGGGGCTACGTGAAACACGACAGCTACCGAGGCGCCAACGAGATCCTGCAACTGCTCGCCGACGTGGTCAGCAAGAACGGCAACCTGCTGCTGGACATCGGCCCGCGTCCGGACGGCACCATCGTGCAGCAGGAACAGGACGTGCTGCGCCAGATCGGCGCATGGCTGCACGTGAATGGGGCGGCCATCTACGGCAGTCGGCCGTGGCGCGTTTTCGGTGATGGTCCCACCACGCAAGCTGCCGGCGCGTTTCAGGAAAAGCAGGCCAAGCCCTACACGTGGCGAGACTTCCGCTTCACGCGGAACCACGGGCATGTGTATGCGATCGAACTCGGCTGGCCGAATGGCGGCACCGTCACCATCGGCGCAATCAAACCGGCCGATGGCGTGCGCAACGTGCGCCTGCTCGGCTCCCGCGAGCCGGTCAATTGGCAGAGCTCGCCAAAGGGTTTGGTCATCCATCCCGGCAAGCGCCCGTCTGGGCCAGCCACCTATGTCTACGAGATCGATCTCGCGAGCGCCGGCACCAACCACTGAAATCTTGCGCCGGCCCGGCGGTGCCCCGAGCGGCCGCTACAAGCGGATTCCACACGCACCGTCGCCTGCATCAGGGCACGTGATCCCGTTCGTCGATGTCGCCCGGCAACCGCTCCCGTTCCGTCTGATCCGCGCGCCGAAACCGGACCGACCGTGACGAGGCTTTCGTGCGGAGGCAGGGCAGCCAGCGCTGGCTACCCTGCCTCCTGCCAGAATCCACCCGATACTTCAGACGTCGCGATCAGAACGTCGCGCGCAGCGTCAACGCATAACGGGTGTCGTTCACGTACCACGAAGTGATGTGCTTGCCGGCTCCATTCTGATACATGATCGTGCGCTGCTCGGCATTGTTGATGTTGTTCATCTCCAGGCCGAGCTTCAAGTGTCTGTTGAACGCGTAGAAGATCGAGCCGTCCAGTTGTCCGTAGGCATCGGCGAATACCGGCAGCTTCCACGGAATGTTGTTGTCGGTGCCGTTGTAGCCATTCGGACCGATCGACAGCAGATACTGGCTGCGCCAGTTGTAGGCCAACCGGATCTGCCACGGACCGTGCTCGTAGAAGCCGGCGACATTGAGAGAATCCCGCGACAAGCCATCCGCCGGGAGGCTGCCGTAACCCGAGCCATCCGTGTCCAGCGGCACCGCAGTCGTGTCGTTCGGCACATGGGTCCTGCTGCGGATGTAGGTGTAGTTCGCCGACATGCCGAAACCCTTGACTGGCAGGAAGTCGAAGAACTGGTTCCAGCCGATTTCCGCGCCATTGATCGTCGCCTTGCCGACGTTCACCGGACGGGTAATCAGATACTGGTAATTGTTGCCGTCGATGCCTGGATACGTCACGAACTCCGACTCGTTGCGGAAATAATTGCTTAGCGACTTGCGAAACAGGTTGACCCAAGCCATGCCGCCGCGGTCCTGATCGAAGTACCACTCCAGCGACAGATCGAACTGGTTGGCCTTCATCGGCGTCAGGTACGGGTTGCTGGTGGACGTGCCAGTCAGAGTCAGCTTGTCGATCGGCAGGACGGTGGTGCCGGCCGGCGGCGTATAGCCTGACACCACGCCGGCATTGAGAATCTGATAGGCCTGCATCTGGCTGAAGTCCGGCCGCGCGATCGCCTTGGAAAAGGCAAAGCGCGCGAGCAGGTTCGGCGCGAACTCCCACTTCACGTTGAAGCTGGGCAGGACGTCGGTGTACTCGTTGCGGGCACTGATGGGAGTAGACTGACCCGTGCCCAGATAGGGCGCCAACGCCTGGTTGGGATACACCAGGAAGCCTTGGCCGGCATTTCTGGTCTTCACCGCACGCACGCCGATGTTGCCGCTCAGATGGGCATCGTCCACCCCGAAGTCGAGCATGGCGTACACCGCGTAGGTCTTCTCGTGCTGGATGTTGGTGTGCGCGGCATCGAGCAGCGTGGGCTGGTACGGGGCGTCGTAGCCGTTGCCGGGGATGTAATACGGAATGGCGGCGTTGTGGATGTCCGCGTAGCTGCCCGGATAGCCCAGCGCGGTCGACGGCACCGGTGCATAGAACGCACCTGGTACGCCGGCGTCACCCTTGTAGAAATTCTTGAACGTGTCCAGGTGCACCAGGCTGCTATTGATCGTGCCGTTCAAGTCCAGCCCGGGCAAAGCGCCGCTGGGCAGTGCCCAGCCTTGCATCCAGGTCTGGAACACGGGCACCCAGTTGTAGCCGGTATCGATGTTGTCGGCATAGCGATTGGTCAGGCGCACGCCAGCCCTCACCCCTTGCACGAACCCATCGGCGAAGGTGTGATCAATGTCGGCACGCCAGGCCAGTTCTCTCGCATAGTTCTGATCCTGGTGATCCTGGGTGAACCCCCAGTAGTAATTGGCGGGGTTCCCGGTGAAGTCGGAATCGACGCCGAGGTGTGGCGGGCTGCTGCCGTTCAGGGCGACGTCGATGTAGGGCACGTTGGTACCCAGGGCCACCGTGGAATCCAGACTGTTGGTGGTGGCCTTGACGAACTGCACCGCGCTCGTGATCTCGGTGCTCGTGCCCAGCCGCCACTTCATCCCGGTGGAGAAATCGGTGGTCTTGGAGTGGCTGTTGGAGGCGCGGATGTCGGTGCCCATCGGCATGCCGCCGCTCTGCGTGAGGCGACCGGACTGGAACACCCCGCCGTTGACGACGCTCGGCTGGCTGGCATCCACCATCACCTGCGTCGGGTCGTTGCTCACGAAGATCGCATCCTCGTTCCAGACCTCGTGGTATTTGCTCTGGAACGCGGTGGCGTGAAAATCAAGATTGTCGCTGGGACGCCACTGAAAGGCCAGGTAGGTGCCATCACGCTTGCGATCGTAAAGCAAGGTGCGCCAGTCGGCGCCGCGCGGCACCCACGTGCCACTGGCGTTCTTGAAGAACGGACGCACAAACAGGCCATCGGTGCGCGTGGACAGTTGGGAATCGGCGACATCGACGAGGAAACCCATCTCGCCGAGACGGGTGTGCCAGCGATTGCTGTAGAGCACCGAGCCGGACGGCTTGTACTTCTTGACGAAGTTGCCGTAGTTCTCGCTGACGGAAGCGGCGATCTTCTGGCCCTGGAAGTCGAACGGCATGAAGGTGCGCAGGTTCACCGTGCCGCCCAGGCCGCCCTCGATCATGTCGGCCGTCTGGTTCTTGTAGACATCGATGCCAGACATCAATTCCGGCGGCACGTCCTGGAAGCTTAGCGCGCGCCCACCGTTGGCGGAGAAACTGTCCCCCCCATTCAATTCGGAACGCACCTGCGTGAGGCCGCGCACCTGCACGCCATTGCCTTCGGCAGAGAAGTGTTCCGGATCCCCCTGGGAGAGGAAATGGTCGATGGTGACGCCGGGAATGCGCGCCAGGGTATCAGTGACGCTGCGATCGGGCAGCGCACCGATATCCGTGGCGGATACCGAATCGACGAAAGTATCCGCGTAGCGCTTGACGTCCTGCGCCTGCTCGACTGATGCACGAATACCGGTCACGACAACGGCCTGGAGGTTCTTGACCTCCTTGGCATCGGCTTTTGCACGCTTTTTTTTGGCAGCCTTGGCGGCTGGCTGGCCCTGGTCTTGTGCTGCCGGCGTTGACGACACCGGACCCGCATGGGCAACCAGAGGGGCATAGAGCAACAGGCCCATGGCAATCGCAGCGGACAAGCGCGCCAGCGGCAGCGCTCGACCCGCCGAACTACATCCAGCCTGAAGGGTGGTCTCAGTCATGATCAAAGCTCTCCCCGGAAATGATGGTCGATCGCCGGCAAGGCTTGTCGGCAACCCTGGTTCTTCCGCGCCTCCCCATTCCAGGCAGCGGTGTATGGCGATTCGTGGCCAAGTGCCCTTTTCGCAGGTCTGGATGTTGGGGCGCAGCGCTACGAACTGACAATTACGAAAACAAGGGCGCCGGGTAATGTTTATTCATTTGCGAACGCGTCATGACCGCTGCACGGTGCCAACCGACTGGTAGTTTGCGCAGTGACTCATGGACGTTCGCAGGGTTCTGCCACGTCATTCCGGGAGCCCCCGATGCCATCGCTGTGGAGTAAGGATGTGAAACGCTGCCTGCTCGCGCTGATCTGCCTGCTGCTGGTTCCCGTCGCGCAAGCGGGAAGCGCGCTGTTCACCCGCATCCACTACCAGGGCGCCGACGGTGGCCCCACGCCCACGACATCGCAATACCGCAATCCGATACTGGCAGGCTTTTATCCCGATCCATCGATCATCCGTGTCGGCGACGATTTCTACCTGGTCAATTCCAGCTTCGGTTATTTCCCCGGCCTGCCCGTATTCCACAGCCGCGACCTGGTCGACTGGACGCAGATCGGCAACGCCATCGACCGCCCCGGCCAAATCGACTACGGCCGACACGAGCTGACCCGCGGCCTGTTCGCGGCCTCGATCAGCTACCACGGTGGCACGTTTTACATCACCAACACCTGCTTCTACTGCGACGGCGGCAACTACGTCATCACCGCGAAGAATCCGGCCGGGCCATGGTCGAATCCGGTGTGGTTCGGCATTGAGGGGATCGATCCTTCGCTGTTCTTCGACAGCGACGGCAAGGCGTGGCTGGTCAACAACGGCATGCCCGTGGGCAAACCTCGCTACGAAGGCCATCGGGCGATCTGGATCCAGCAGTTCGACCCGACGTCGATGAAGCTGGTCGGTCCGCGCAAGGTGATCGTGGATGGCGGCACCGATCCTTCCGCCGATCCGCAATACGTGGAAGGCCCGCACCTGTTCCGGCGCGGCAGCTGGTATTACCTCATCGCAGCCCAGGGCGGCACCGGCGAGCAGCATGCGGAGATGGTCTGGCGCAGCCATCATGTGACCGGTCCTTATATGGCATGGTCAGGCAACCCGGTGCTGACCCAGCGTGATCTCGATCCGGCGCGCGCCCATCCCGTCACGTCGGCAGGCCATGCACAATTCGTCGAGTTGAAGGATGGCTCGTGGTGGTCGGTGTTCCTGGCCACGCGGCCTTACCGCGGCAACCAGTACAACCTTGGCCGCGAAACCTTCCTGCTACCGGTGCACTGGCACGATGACTGGCCGCAAGTGCTTCCCCACGACACGCCGGTGCCGTTGGTCGCCACGCGTCCGCCGCTTCCGCGCACCGCCTCTACGCAACCGACGACGGGCCCGTTCGGCTGGACCGAACACTTCCATGGCCCCGGCTTGCCACTGGCATGGATGACCATCAACGTGCCGCGCACGCACTGGTACGCCACCGGTTCGAAGGGACTGCGAATCACTCCTTCGGCAACCCCACTGGGTGACTATGCCAACGGCCAGCCGGCCTATGTCGCGCATCGGCTGCAACACCGTGTCGCCTCGCTGGAAGCCACACTCGACGCCGCTCTGCTGGCACCGAACGAACAGGCCGGCCTGGCACTGTTCCAGAACGAAACCCACTTCTATGCGGCGATGCGGGTGCATGACCACTCCGGCAACGCCGTGGTGCTTTACCGCCGCACCAGCAAGGACGAACCCGCTGCCGGCACGCCAATCGCACGCGTGGCACTGGGCAAAACGACACAGCCACTTCGGCTGCGCTTCCAGCTTGACGGCGCGCGGCTGGACGCGTGGTACGCGCAAGGCTCCGGAGCGTGGCAACCGCTGGCGCGAAACCTGGATGCCAGCGTACTCAGCACCGCCACAGCCGGCGGCTTTACCGGCGTGACCTTCGGCCCGTATGCCTACCGGAAATAGCCAAACTGGCTGCGACGCCAGCCCATGCAATCCGTCAAGTACGCACGGCTTCAAAACGTTCATCGGGAAAACCAATCATGCCTGACTTGGGCCGCAGAGACCTTTTCAAAGCCCTGGCAACAGGAGCCATTGCCATCCCCCTCGCCCGAACGATCCACTCCGACCCGGTCCGTCCATGTGTCGGTCCCGAGCCGCACTGGGCCAAGGGCATCGAGGATCAACGCAAGGCCGACCTTGGCGACGGCACCTACATCAATCCCGTTGTTGCCGGCGATCATCCCGACCCCACCGTGCTCAAGGACGGCGACGACTACTACATGACGTTTTCGCCATTCTTCGCCTCGCCCGGACTCGTCATCTGGCATTCGACCGACCTGGTCAACTGGGCGCCGATCGGCACCGCACTGCACAAGCCGATGGGCACGGTATGGGCTGTCGACCTGTGCAAATACAAGAACCGCTACTACATCTACCTGCCAGCCCAGCAAGCCGGCGGGGACTGGTCGATCCACGTCATCTGGGCCGACGATATCCGCGGCCCATGGAGCGAACCGGTCGATCTCGATATCGCCGGCTGCATCGATCCGGGACACGTGGTCGGTGAAGACGGCCGACGCTACCTGTTCGTCAACGGCATTCGAATGATCCGCCTGACCGACGATGGCCTGGCTACCGACGGCCCGCTGCAACACGCCTATACGCCATGGCAATACCCGAAGGACTGGATTGTCGAGGACTTCGCCCCGGAAGGCCCCAAACTGCTGCGACGCGCTGACTGGTTCTACCTGGTCAGCGCCGTGGGCGGCACGGCGGGTCCGCCGACGGGGCACATGGTCATCGTGGCCCGCTCGAAGTCGGTACACGGTCCGTGGGAAAACTGTCCGCACAATCCCATCGTGCGCACCCGGTCGGCCGCCGAACCGTGGTGGTCGCGTGGCCACGCCACCCTGGTCGAAGGACCAGCCGGGGACTGGTGGATGATCTATCACGGCTACGAGAACGGCTTCAGGACACTGGGCCGCCAAACCTTGCTGGAACCGATGGCGTGGACTGCAGATGGTTGGCCACGCGCCACCGGAAGCGATTTGTCCCGCCCGCTTCGCAAGCCCGCGGGCGGCTCGGCAAGTGCGGATGGCATGGCGCTTTCGGACGATTTTTCCAGCAACCGGTTCGGCACCCTGTGGTCCTTCCACCGTCCGCGACCATATGAAATGCAGCGGGCCAGATATACGGGCAAGGCACTGGAGTTCCGCGGGTTCGGCAGCTCACCAGCGGACAGTGCGCCGCTGGTATGCAGCGTGGGCGACCGCGCCTACGTGGCGGAAATCACCTTCGAACTGTCCGGCGATGCGGAAGGTGGCCTGCTGCTTTTCTACAACCACAAGGCTTTCGTGGGTGTCGGCTTCACGCCGGACACGATCAAGACCTTCGAATACGCGCAGGAACTGGACTGGGCTCGCATCGCGAAGAAAAGCCGGCATGTGCGCGTGCGGGTCACCAACGACCATAACGTGGTGACCTATGCGTACTCGCACGACGACGGCCGCAGCTGGCAACTGCATACCATCCGCATGGAGGTATCCGGCATCCACCACAACGTGTTCGGCGATTTCCTGTGCCTCAAGCTGGGCATCTACAGCGCCGGCAGCGGAACGTTGCGACTGAGCGATTTCCGCTATCACGCCATCGCGGGCAACCCGCTGATCTGACATCGCGCACTCCCGACAAACATGCGCCCCCTGATTGGAATCGTTGGCTGGCGGGGTGCGGATACGCACGCACCGATCAAGCCCTGCTCTCCTGTTCAACGGGCCGGGACATGCTCTGATCACTGGCATGCGTGCATGCCTGTATTGCATTGCCGCAAGATTCCGTAAAACTGCCGGTGTAGAGTCGGGGACTGCGATCAACGCGCGGATGCTGCGCGTGGCAGATGCCCGCCGTCGGCGTGGCTGTGGCATTTGCATGGAGCGTCAAACCACACAGGGCTCTTGAGGCCTGTTTTTTTGGGGCGGAATTTAGATCGATTCAAATTGAGGGTGACGCCCGCTTGGGCGGCCCATCCGGTCAGGACGACGAAGACGCGTGTTCCGACGTTTTCCTTATCTCCACGAGACGAGCCGATACCATGTACCTACCGTCCAAGTTGCTGAAGACATCCGCCCTGGCCTGCGTGCTGGCCACGTCCACGGGCGCGGTCATGGCGCAAGCCGTTTCGTCACCGGCCGATGCCGTCAATCCGTTGATCGGCAGTCGCAATGGTGGCAACACCTACCCGGGCGCGGTGGTTCCTTTCGGCATGCTGCAGTGGAGCCCCGAAAACACCCGCGGCAAACACACGCGCACGGCCTCGCCCAGCGGCTATCAGTACGACACCACGCGCATCCGCGGCTTCAGCCTCACGCATCTTTCCGGAGCGGGTTGTGCC
Source organism: Rhodanobacter sp. FW021-MT20 (assembly GCF_041107475.1). Lineage (NCBI taxonomy): Bacteria > Pseudomonadati > Pseudomonadota > Gammaproteobacteria > Lysobacterales > Rhodanobacteraceae > Rhodanobacter > Rhodanobacter sp. FW021-MT20. The sequence continues at coordinate 116,775 of NZ_JBGBPX010000002.1, forward strand.
GGCGCCAGCGGCGATATCCCGCTGATGCCGATCACCATTCCCGTCACCAGCTCGCCATCGTCCGATACCACCGACCACATCTACGCCAGTGATTTCTCGCACGCCGACGAGCAGGCGAAAGTCGGCGACTATCGCGTGCGGCTGGCCAATGGTGTGAACGTCGAACTGGGCGCAGCGATGCACAGCGGCATGGCGCGTTTCAGCTTTCCCGCCGGACGACCGGCGAACCTGCTGGTGCGCGTCTCCGACTCCGAAGTGGGCAGCAGTGACGCGGCGGTGCATGTCGATGCGGCCACGCAAACCATCACCGGTTCGGTGACCAGCGGCAACTTCTGCGGCTACCTGGCGAAGGCCGACCAGCACAGTTACTACACGCTGTATTTCGTCGCCCATTTCGATCGTCCGTTCACCCGCGTGGGCAGCTGGCACAACGGCACGGTGACGCTCGGCGCAACCTCCGGACACGGCGGCACCAGCTACGCCGACAAGGGTTTCCCGGTGCCGGGCAAGGGCTCGGGCGCGTGGGTCGGTTTCGATCCGGCCAAGGGCCCGGTACAGGTGCGGGTGGGCATTTCCTACGTGAGTTTGGCCAATGCGCGCGCCAATCTTCGTGCCGAAATTCCGGCCGACAGCACGCTCGCCCACGTGACGTCGCAGGCGCGCGACGCATGGAACAAGGCGCTGGGACACATTGCGATCGACGGCGGCACGGCGGATCAGCGCACCACGTTCTACACCGCGCTGTACCACGTGCTGCTGCACCCGAACGTGTTCAGCGACGTCAATGGTGAATACCGTGGTTTCGATCAGCACATTCACCATGTGAAAACCCCGCAACACGCGCAGTACGCCAACTTCTCGGGCTGGGACATCTACCGCTCGCAACTGCAGCTGCTGACCTGGCTGATGCCGAAGGTGGGCAGTGACATCGCCCAGTCGCTGTACAACCAGGCGCGCCAGAACCACGGCGAATGGGATCGCTGGACCCACAACAGCGGCGGCACCCATGTGATGAGTGGCGACCCTGCGGTGCCGGCGCTGGCAGATATCCACGCCTTCGGTGGTCATGACTTCGACCTGCGCGGCGCCTACGCCTCGCTGGCGCGTGCCGCCACGGTGCCCACCGCGCACGACGAGTCCAATGCCGGTTGCAACGTGGAATGCGTGGGTGAACGTCCGTCGCTCGACCAGTGGCTGAAGCTGCACTACATCGCCACCAAATCACATGCGTGGGGCGGTGCGGCCGAAACGCTGGAAGACGTCACCGCGGACTTCGCCTTGTCGCAACTCGCGACCGAGGTCGGCGACAAAGCGGGCGAACGCAAATTCCTCGCGCGCGCCGGTTACTGGCGCAATCTGTACAACCCGAAAGCCGCGCCCGATGGCGGCTATATCCAGAATCGCAACGCCGATGGCAGCTGGCCCGCCTTCACGCCAGGTACCGACGACGGTTTCGTCGAGGCGAGCGCAGCCGTCTATCTGTGGATGGTGCCGTTCGATGTGCACGGCCTGTTCCAGCAGCTCGGCGGCGACGCCACCGCGATCGCCCGGCTGGACCGCTTCTTCCACACCGCCGATGGGAAGTGGGCGTTCACCAACGCCGGTCCGCTGCACGCCGAACTCAACAACGAACCCTCCGTCGAAACGCCGTGGCTGTACGACTTCGCCGGGCAGCCGTACAAGACCCAGGCCACCGTTCGCGCTGTGGTCAACTCGCTGTGGAAGAACGCGCCCGGCGGCATTCCCGGCAATGACGATCTGGGCGAGATGTCTTCGTGGTACGTGTGGTCGGCCTTGGGGCTGTACCCGGAAATTCCGGGGCGAGCCGAACTGGTGCTCGGCAGTCCGCTGTTCACCCATGCCGTCGTGCATGGCTCCGGCGGCGACGTGACCATCGATGCGCCCAAAGCCTCTACCGACACGCCGTACGTCCACGCGCTTGAGGTCGATGGCAAGGCCTGGAACAAGCCATGGCTGCCGGCCAGCTTCGTCGCGCATGGCGGGCGTCTTGGCTTCACGCTGCAAGCGACGCCTGACCGCACATGGGGCAGTTCGATGGCCGACGCACCGCCGTCGTTCCCGCCAAAATCCTGAGTGTCCGCACCGACGCCATCACCTCCATCCACAATAGGTCGACATCACGATGAAACGGACATGGATTCTGCAATCGATGGCTGCCATCGCCCTGGGCGGCCTGCTTCCCGGCGTGGCCGCGGCACAGGCCGTCAACACGCTCAGCGCGCAGGAAAAGGCCGCCGGCTGGCAGCTGCTGTTCAACGGCAGGAATCTCGACGGCTGGCATTCCTACCTTGAAAAGTCGCCCGGCAAGGACTGGACAGTCGACCACGGTGCGATCCGGCTGCAGAAAACCGGCCACGACGCGCCGCAGGACTTCGCCGACCTCGTCAGTAATGCCGAATACGGAAACTTCGACCTGAAGCTGGAATGGAAGATGAGCCCCTGCGCCGACAGCGGCGTGATGTTCCATGTCCACGAATCACCGAAATACGGCGCAACCTACGAAACCGGCCCGGAGATGCAGATCGCCGACCTGGCGTGCACCAAACCCGACAGCCGGGTGCTCAACGAACGCTCCGGTGACCTGTTCGACCTGATCTCCTCGGATGTGGAAACCGTCCGCGAAGGCGGCCAGTGGAACCAGTTCGAAATCATCTCCGACCAAGGCCACCTGCAATTCTTCCAGAACGGACGCAAGGTGATCGACACCCATCTGTGGACTCCCGATTGGAACAAGCTCGTCGCCAGCACCAAGTTCAAGGCCTGGCCCGATTTCGGCGTCTTCCACAGCGGCCATATTTCACTGCAGGGCACCGAAGACAAGGGCGCCAAGCCGATCCGCATCTGGTTCCGCAATATCAGGATCAGGAGGCTGTAAACGACCCGGCGCTCACATTCGATCAGCCGTCTAAATGCCTACGGCTGGCGGAGCGTTTTCCGATGCGCGGATTATCCGTGCCGGTAGATCGTGATCCGCATGCTGTTCGTGATCACTGCCGATCGTTGCCGTGCATGACGGCAGCGATCGGCCAACTCCAGCCATTCGCCTGATCACATTGATTGTCATAAGGCGGACGGTCACGGACGTCGCTTGGGGTCAGCTTCGGGTCAGGTAGCGGAGGCCGCCGGTGCGTGCTGGCCGCACACACAATGAGCCGGGTCCAACTTGACTGGCACCTTTGCGTGGCGAAGCACCTCGGGAGCCTCCAGCGTCCCGCCATGACCCATGTGGAAACGCTTAGCACCGCTGTTGACGAGCCGCTCCGGCTCGCGGGCCACGGTCTGCGAGCCGGGCGTGTGACCGGCGGTATGGTGCACGATGCCGTCGACGCCGAAGTCCTTGCGTTCGAGGCCTGGAATGCCGGTGTCGACGAGAATGCAGCTGTCGTCGGTTTTGCTCAGGTGAGCGTTGACCATGTTGAACGGCAAGACGCGGATCTGGATGATTCTTGGTTATCCATTGACGTGTCCTCGTTGAATGAAGGGTGTTGAGATGAGCCGCTTCGGCGGCAGTTTCTTTGTGCGATGTGCGGCGCGATTACGGACGTCGGGGTGCGGTCGTACTGGCCGTCAGGCGCGCCATGCCGCAATCACCGCAGCGGGTCAGAGCAACCTCTTGCTGGGCCTCGGGCAGTGCGAAGAACCCGCCCCTGGTCTGTGCCAGCACAAAGGCCTTGATCACGTTGGCCAGATCGGTCGGCGCCTCCAGGGGCAACAGGTGCCCGACACCCGGGAGCACGACCAGCGTGGACTGGGGAATGCGCGGCAGCACTTCGCGACGCAGTACCTCAGGCGGGTCGACCAAATCGTGCTCACCGGAAATCACGATCACCGGCACATCGATCAACGGAACCACCGCTGTAATGTCTTCCTGGCTGGTCGCCAGTGGCCACGCCGCTTTGGCTGAGCTGGCACCGGTCAGACTGTCCGCGATGACCGTGTCCAGATCACCGTCAGACAAGCCGTCGGGTGCAAGCACTTGCTGCAAGGTGGCGACGATGCTCTCGCGCGAGTTGTAGGCATGCACCATGCCCTGGCGAGCGTCGAGCGGAAGCGCCAACGGCGTCGGCGGTGCGGGCGCCACTAGCACCAGACCCCGAAGCCCGCGCGGACGCTGCGATGCCGCAAGCTGTGCAGCCTTACCGCCCATCGAATGGCCAACCAGGATGTAGCTTTCCAGCGCTAGGGAATCGACCACGGCGAGCACGTCGCCGGCCAGATCGCTCAACGCATAGCCTGCCTCCGGTGCAGCGGACTTGCCCCAGCCGCGCTGGTCGATGGCGACGGTGCGGTAGTCGGGCGAAAGCGCGTCGACCACGTGTTGCCAAGTACGCGAAGAACCACCCCAGTAGTGCAGGAACACCAGCGCTGGTCCTCCCGCGCCACGTTGTTCGACATGCAGATCAATGCCGTTTGCTTCGATAATCATGAGACATCACTCCTGCGAAGAATCACGGCGTGGCGCCGATCTGGCATCGAGCGCCACGCGATAGCTTTGACGCTGCCAACAGGCCGCGCTGGGGGCGGCCTCAAGCGGCGGCCGAGACGATGAAGTCAGCAACAGCCTGCGGCTGCGACAGCATCGGCACGTGACTGCTGTCGGCGTGTGCCACGGTGGCGTTCATGCGAGCGGCCATGCGCTCCTGCTCCACACGAGGAATCGCATGATCTTGGTTTCCGATGAAGTAGTACGTCGGCCGGCTGCGCCATGCCGCTTCGGTCAGCGTGCCGCCGAGTGCGGAGGCATGCAGCGGACCTTGCGTGGCGTAGACCAAAGCTTTCTCGGTGTCGTCCAGGTCCTGCGCGAACAGCTTGAAAATACCGTCCCGGGTGAGCTTCAGATGGCCCTGTGCATCAGGGCGGATTTCGTCATTGAGCGGTGCGGTCTCGAACTTCTCGAACAACGTACCCGCCGACTCGCCCGCGTCCGGTGCGAACGCGTTGATGTAGACCATGCGGGCCACCTTCGGGTCGTTGCCCGCTTCGCCGATCACCGCGCCGGCATAGCTGTGGCCGACCAGGACCACGTCGCCTTCTGCCAGCGCGATGGCACGCTGCACGGCGGCCACGTCGGCCTCGAAGCCAGTCAACGGGAGCTGCACAGCGGTTGCGGTGAGCCCGTTGCGGGCCAGCAGCGGGATTACCTTCGACCAGGTCGAGCCATCGGCCCAGGCGCCATGGACCAGAATCACATTTGGGATGGAAGTGTTCATCGATTTTCTCCGTCGGTAGTCGGCCATGGCCGTGGGTTGTTTGACCGAGAAATTTTGGCTCCCGAGCGAATGTCAGAAAGGACATAATTCCCACTTATCCTGCCAATTCCGGAAACCTGGCATGCCGCGTCCAAAGACATCGAAAGCCATCTGGTTTGTCGTGTTCCCGGGGTTCGAGTTGCTCGACCTCGGCGGCCCACTCTGCGCCTTCACGCTGGCGAGGGACTTTCATCAGGCAGGCTACGACATCCGCGTCATCTCCAGCATTGGCGGGCTGGTCAGTGGAAGCTCCGGAATCGCGATCGACACCACGGCGGCATCGCCTCGCGGGCATGTCGATACCTTGATGGTGGTGGGTGCGCCAACGCCAGACTCATCCGACGCACAAGCCGATACGGTGAACCTCGTCCGAGCCATCTCCCCCTGTGCCCGACGCACGGCGAGTGTCTGCACCGGGGCCTTCCTGCTCGCGGCCGCCGGTCTACTGGACGGCCGTCGTGCCACCACCCATTGGCGCTGTGCACCAGAGCTGCAGCGGCGCTACCCCGCCATCAAGGTCGAGTCGGACCGGATCTTCATCCGCGAAGACGATATCTGGACCTCGGCCGGCATCACCGCCGGTATCGACCTCGCGCTGGCGATGATCGAGGAGGACTGCGGCACCGAAATATCCAAAGCCATCGCGCGCGACCTGGTGGTCTATCACCGCCGCAGCGGAGGACAATCGCAGTTCTCGACCATGCTCGATCTTGAGCCGACCCCGGGGCGGATTCGCGACGCGCTGGCCCACGCTCGGCTGCACCTCAAAGACCAGCTTTCAGTCGAGCGGCTGGCCGAGGTGGCAAACATCAGCCCGCGTCAGTTCGCGCGGCAGTTCACCGCCGAGACCGGCGAAACCCCTGCGCGTGCGATTGAGCGCCTGCGCTGTGAAGCGGCCTTGCCGCGCATCGAGGAAACCGGCGAGCCACTGGAGCAGATCGCAAGACAGGTGGGACTGGATACGGAGCGCATGCGGCGCGCCTGCCTGCGTATCTACGGCCTCTCACCCCGGGCGCTGCGCCGCCGTAGCCGCGGCTTGCATGGCTAGCGCAGGGCGTGGGAAGCAAGTTGTCTCTATGGAGGGATAGGTACTGAGCACTTCCCTACCGTCAATAACGAACTCCAATCGCACTAGCCTGAGGTACGCTTTCGGCCAACGATGGGTACAGACTGCTTCAAATGCTCGCCACAAAGCAGCCATTCATGACCGACACAAATGGGTCGAAAAGCGACCTTTGACCTGCATTTGTTGCTCAACCAGACAACGATTCGCGACCAACCGTCGCGGCTCGGGGTGTTTGACTGCTATTTTTCGCGGCGGCGACGCATGCGTGGGTCGTCCGCCGCCACCCTGCCACATCCGCCATTCATGGCACTCGAACTACTGAATGACGCTGGGCAGCTGGAACGCAGAACCTCGGCTCTGCGTTCCAGCTGCCCAGTACCAACAGGCGAAATCCGGATTATTTTGCCGGCGCGGCTGCGAGATATTTGCCGAACCAGTCCAGCGATCGGCGCAGGATGTCGACCTGGTCGTCGTGATTGGCAATGCCGTGGCCCTGGTTGGCATAGACGACCAGCTTGCTTGGCACGCCCAGGGTCTGCAGTGCGTGCCAGTATTCGAACGATTGCGGCGCCGGGCATTCCTCGTCGCGTTCGCCCACGACGATCAGTGCCGGGGTGTGGTCACGGGTGATGAAGTTGATCGCGGAGCTCTTCTCGTACGCCGACGGGTTCTGGTACACGGATGCGCCGAAGAACGGGATCATCCAGCCGTCGATCTGGTTTTCGCCGTAATAGCTCTTCCAGTCGGAGATGCCGGCGCCGGCGACCACGGCCTTGAAGCGGTTGGTCTGGGTCGGCGCAAACATGCTCATGAAGCCGCCATAGCTCCAGCCGGTCATGCCGAGGCGATTGTTGTCGACCGGCGCGATCTTCTCGACGGCATCGATCCCGGCGAGGATGTCGTCGAGATCGCCGTAACCCATCTTGCCCGTGCCGATGTTCTCTCGCACGAAGGCTTCGCCTTCACCCGTGCTGCCACGCGGATTGGGCAGCAGCACGAAATAGCCGAAAGACGAATAGGCCGTGGCGTTGGTGCCCCAGTAAGGCAGGTTCGCAAACGTCGGACCACCGTGCACCGACACGATCAAGGGATAGGTCTTGTGCGGGTCGAAGTTCGCCGGATACAGCAGCCAGCCCTGGATCAACAGCTTGCCGCTATGCCATGTCACCGACCGGGCCTTGCCCCAGCTCGGTTTCAACGCGGCGTTGACGGCAGTCACCGCAGACGGTGGCTGATCACCCAGCGCGCCCGAGTACACCTCCGGCGCGTGTTCGAATGAACTGGCCGCATAGGCGATGCGATGTGGCGCGCTCGACGAGATCGATACACCGCGCACGGCGCCGGGCAGCGTGTACAACACGCGCGACGGCTGCGCCGCCGAATCGGAAATCGTGTATTTGGCGATCTGCACGTGGCCCAGTTTTTCCTGGGTGAACACCAGCGTATCGGGCGTCAGGAAAGTGAACTGGTGCAGCGTGACCGGAATACCCGGTGTCATGTCCACCACTTGCCCGGCTTGCGGGGCCACGCGATAAAGCTCGCCGGCATCCGCGCCGCGGTCGCTCATCAGACCGCCGACGAAATAGATGGACTTGCCATCCGGCGACCACGTCGGTTGCTGCATCTGCATGCCGTGCAGCGAACCGGTGACGGTGGCCGGATCCACGACCACTTCCGGTGTGGCGCCAGCCTGGTCCTTCTGCGTATACAACTTGGCCGACCACCAGTGGTCGTCACCCGGAGGCGGCGCCGCGGTATACGCGATCGTGTGGCCATCGGGCGAAAAGTCGAATTCGTATACGCACAAACTCGCGGGAGTCAGGATGTTCGGGGTACCGCCGGAAGTCGGAACTTCAGCGATCCGCTCCACCTGCTCGGCCTCTTGGCCGATGACGCCGACCCGGGGGTTGCCGGACGCCGTCGCGAACGGCATCCGCGTCGCGCCCGGCACATACATGAACGCGATGCGCTGGCCACCGCGCGACCATCGCACGTCGGAGGCAAAACCGCTCAAGTCCGTCACCTTTCGCGGTGCGGCCTTCCCGGCCCCGTCCACCACCCAAAGCGCGCCCTTGATGGGTTTGGTGTTGCTCGGATCGACCTTGCAGCGGGTCAAGATTGCCAGGTTGTCGGAATCAGGCGCCCAGTGAATGTCCTCTTCGTGGCAATCTCCCGGAATCTTTACTGCATGCGCGTTTTTTCCATCCCACGACGCCAGCATCAGCTCCTTCTTGCCCTTTTTCGACTGCGTCCATGCGAGATGGGAGCCATCGTGGGACAGCGCTACCGATCCGACTTGTATAACCTTGGCGTGCGCAGCGAGGATCTGCTCGATGCGCGCGGTTTCCGATGGCGACGCGGGCGAGTCCTTGGCAAAACCGGCTGATGAGAAAGCGAGGCCAGCCAAGGCGGCGACGGCGAACGCGGGGGTACAAGCAAGCTTCATGACGGGGCCCCAGTGGGATAACCGTCTGAACCTACTCCTGCGCACCCCATCGCCCCATGTGCCGGATGGCACATGTCACCGACGAAGCGCAGGCGCAGAGGTTCCATCGCCCCGCTCAGCTACCGCCCGGAACCCGGGTCTTGCTCACCCGATACGCGTACGCAACGAAGGCGACAGCATCGGGTCGCTGGTGCCTGGACGGCCGGTTTCGAGATGGCCGGCGAAGCGGCGCAGATAGACGTCCGACGTATCGAGCGTGACCGAGATGTCATGCCAGCCATGGTTGGCGCTCAAGTCGCGGGTCAACTCCATCGTGGCGCCGGGCTTCAATGGCAGTTCGGCCAGATACCCGACATAGGCGTCGTGGATGAAAGCCGAGCACGCCAGGCTGCCCGTGTTCGACAGGATGGCCTGGATCTGACAGCGCTCCGGTTGGTATATCAGCCGGACTTCGACAGTCGCGGTCGGCGCAGCCGGCGGTTCACCGCGCGCATGGCAGAGATAGCCATTCGGCCCATGCACGAGGATGTCGTAAGCAACACCGTGCGGGTGCAGCGGCCAGTAATCGCTGACCATCTCGGCGGCGGCGACCGTGTAGCGACGCGGATCACTGGCCGGCGCCGTTTGGTCGTAGGCATAGAAACCCGCCCCCGCCGCGCCGGTGTTGCGGAAGTCCAGCCAGAGTCTGCTGGCCGCGTGATCCACTCGGTGATTGAGCAGCCACTGGTACGGGATCGGTCGCGCCGGGCGCAGGCCGTCTTCCTGCATGGGCATGCTTGGAATCGCCGGCGCGATGATCGGCGCAAAGAGATCCGGATGCGATTCGGGCAGGGGAATATTCGGCATGCCCAGGTCGGGCTTGAGGCCGAAATCGAAGGCGCTGGTGAGATCGCCGCAGACGGAACGTCGCCACGCACTGATATTGGGCTCGGCGACGCCGAAGCGGGTTTCCAGGAATTGCAGTATCGACGTGTGATCGAAAGTCTGCGAGCAAACCCAGCCGCCCGTCGTCCACGGCGAGATGACGATCATCGGCACACGCATGCCCAAGCCCAGCGGCTGCCGTCCACCCGGATCAGCGCCGGGCACGAGTGGATGAATCATCGACGTGTTGACATCCAGGTCGAGAAATTCGTCGCGAAAGCTGCCAGCCAGCGAGTGCGAAACCATGCCGCGACTGTTGCGCTCGCTACTGGAGGGCGGCATCGGCGGCACGACGTGATCGAACAAGCCGTCGTTTTCGTCGTAGCAGAGAAACAGCACGGTCTTGCTCCACGACTCCGCATCGGCGGTCAACGCCTCAAGCACACGCTTGATGTAATACGCGCCATCGGCGGCCGAGGCGGCCGGGTGCTCGCAATACTTGTAGGGTGCGACGATCCACGAGACCTGCGGCAAACGGTCGTGCAGCACATCGTCGCGCAGCTCCTTCAACGTATGTTGCGAGACGCCCTTGCGCACCAGCGGACCTCGCGGATCGGCGCCTTCGTCCACCTGGTAGTTGGCAAAGAACTCCAGCGAATTGTCGGTGAAGTTGTCGGTGGGCGAGCCGGGCTCGCCCGTCCCGCCCTGATACAGCTTCCAGCTGATCCCTGCCGATTCCAGCCGCTCCGGATAGGTGGTCCAGGTGTAGCCATTCACTCGCGGCCGCTCGGCCAGACCGGGGCCGTTGGGAATCCGGCCCATCACATTGTTCGGATCACAGGTGCCCGACCACAGGTAGATGCGATTGATCGCCGTGTCGGCAGGCACCGAACTGAAATAGCTGTCGCAGATGGTGAAGGCATCGGCCAGCGCATGATGGAAAGCTGCATCTTCGCGACGCAGGTAGCCCATCGTCAGCACATCCTGTTTCTGGGTAATCCACTGGTCGTATTTGCCGTGGTTCCAGGACAAGTGGCCCGAGCTCCAACTGTGATCGGTACTGTGCTGGTGATCGCCGTTCTCGCGGGTGTCGACACGGAACGGCAGCACGTAGTCGGCATCGGCCGGCACACCGCACGCGTTGTACTTCGGCGTGGTTATCGACGCATTCGGCTGATACCAGACCGGTCGGCCATCGGGGAACAGCAGCGGCCGGGGATCGGAGAACCCGCGCACGCCGCGCAGCGTGCCGAAGTAGTGATCGAACGAACGGTTCTCCTGCATCAGGATCACCACGTGCCCGACATCGCGGATCGTGCCCGTTCTCCGCTGCGCCGGTACCTGCAGTGCCTTGCGCAAACTGGCCGGAAGTACCTGGCCCGAGGCCGCGGTGCCGACGGCACCACCAAACATTTGCAGAAAACGCCGACGATCAATGGACACCATGAAACCGAACTCTCCGAATCACGCCATGCGCGGGTGGCTGCCGGGTGAAACGGAATCGCGCAGGGCAGGCTTCCCGATCAGACCCATGATTTCGCGATGCAGTTCCGCCGAGCCTGCGGCAATGACCCGGCTGCCACTGTGCATGCCCAGCGAATGCCCTTCCCAATCCGTGATCACACCGCCCGCTGCCTCGATGACCGGCGCCAGCGCCAGATAGTCATAGGGCTTCAGGTCGGCCTCGATCACCACATCGATATGCCCGGAGGCAAGCAACGCATAGCTGTAGCAGTCACCGCCGAAACGCCGGTTCTGTGCGGCCCGGCTGATCCGTTCAAACACCGCCAACTCGGCTTGCGAAAACGCATCCGGCGAGGTGGTGTAGACCACCGCACCTGCCAGCGCCGTGCCCTGCCTGCTGCGGCACGGCCGTCCGTTGAGGGTCGTGCTTGCACCGCGCATGCCTATCCAGCGTTCGTCGAGCACCGGCATGTCGATCAAGCCAAGCACCGGTTGGCCCTCGTGCAACAGGGCCAGTAGCGTCCCCCACAGTGGCCAGCCCGTGACGAAGCTTCGCGTCCCGTCGATGGGATCGATCGACCACACGTATTCCGCATCGGTGTGGCTCGAGCCATGCTCTTCGCCAAGTACACCATGTTCCGGGTAGGCCTCCCGGATGCACTCGCGCACCATCGCCTCGACATTGCGGTCCACTTCCGTGACGGGACTAGCGTCACCCTTGAACTTGACATGCAAGTTGCTGCGGAAGCCCGGCAACGACATGGCCCGCGCGCGCTCGGCAACGCTTTCGGCGAATCGACGGAATTCCTCGGTGGACGACGCAGGCAAGGCCATTTGGCTACCTCACGAATGGAAACGAAGACGGAGCCGACCCTCGTCGACGCCTGCCCGGATCATGACAGGGCAGCGAGCACTTTTGTAGGATTTTCCTCAAATTTGCAAATGTCCACAAAATGACACATTCTCTGGGCAAGCTGGGGACCGGGTATCAGGACGTCCCACGCTTCAAGGACGCCCGTTCGCGAATCGACGCCAACAGCCGTACCGCACAGGTTGCTCTCATGCGCATAGCCACCAGACTCGCCGCCGCGTTTGCCGTGTATGCCCTTGCCTGTGGTTGGGCACAGGCGGGCTCGATCACGGTCTATACGGCGCTCGAGAACGACGAAGTCTCGGTGTACCTGGCCGCCGCGCGCCAGGCGATGCCTGACCTGCACGTCCACGTGCTGCGCCTTTCCACGGGAGACTTGGCCGCACGCCTGATCGCCGAATCCGCCGCGCCGCATAACGACGTGATCTGGGGCGAGGCACTCACCGACATGCTCGATCCGCGCATCGAGGCCGAGCTGGCACCGGTCACATCGCCCAACATCGCGAAGCTGCCTTCGCGCTACCGCGCGCCGGACGACAAATGGTTCGTCGCCACCGGCTACCTCGCCGCCTTCTGCGTGAATACCGATGCGCTCGCGGCCCAGCATCTGCCCATGCCGACATCGTGGGCTGACCTGGCGAAGCCGGTCTACAAGGGCCAAGTCGTCATGCCGGACCCGCAATCTTCCGGTACCGGCTACATGATTGTGGCGGCGATCCTGCAAGGCATGGGCGCGGACAAAGGCTGGGCTCTGCTGAAGCAGATCGCCGGCAACGTCGCCCAGTTCAGTCCGTCCGGGTCCAGCCCTTGCAAGCTGGCGCGCACCGGTGAATTTCCCATTGGCGTGTCGTTCGCCTTCACCGCCATGCAATCGATCCGACAGGGCTTTCCGATCAGGATGGTGATCCCATCGAGCGATGTCGCCTATCAGCTGGAGGCCTCCGCCATGATGAAGACCTCGGCAAACCAGGTCGATGCGAAGCGCTTCCTCGATTGGATCGCCTCACCGCAGGCCGCCGCGCTGTACCGCAAGTACAAGAGCATCGTCGCGATGCCCGGCGCCGGACCGACGCCCGAGCAGATCAAGGACGGGCTGCCGGCAGACATCGCGCACCGACTGTATCCGATGGATTTCAAGGCATCGATGGAAAACCGCGCGGCGACCATCGCCAGATGGAAGAGCGACGTGGCGAACTGATACACGGGCACAAGAACGGGGAGCTCTCTGGTGCATTTCACGGTAAACGACGTCAGCAAGTCCTTCGGTGGCCGCCCGGCCCTGGATCGGGTGAGCTTTGCCGTGGGCGAACGCGACTTCGTCTGCCTGCTCGGGCCGAGCGGCTGCGGCAAGACCACCTTGCTGCGAATCGTCGCGGGCCTGCTCGCGACTGACAGCGGCAGCATCATGCTCGGTGCGAGGGACATCACCCGCATGCCGGCGCGCGAACGCAATTTCGGCATCGTGTTCCAGTCGTACTCGCTGTTTCCGAACATGACCGTGGCGGAAAACATCGGTTACGGCATGAAGCTTCGCGGCCTGCCGCCCCGCGCCGCCGCAGCACGCCGCGATGAACTGCTCCGGCTGATCCAGCTTCCGGATGAAGCAGGCAAATATCCCGCGCAGCTTTCCGGTGGGCAGCAGCAACGTGTTGCGCTGGCACGAGCGCTGGCCGTCGATCCGGCCTTGCTGCTGCTCGACGAGCCCCTTTCCGCCCTGGACGCCCGCGTGCGCGAACAGATGCGCGGCGAGATTCACCAGGTGCAACGCCAACTCGGCATTCCCACCCTGATGGTCACGCATGACCAGCAGGAAGCGCTGACCCTGGCCGACACGATCATTTGCATGAACCGGGGCCGCATCGAGCAGATCGGCACGCCACGCCAGCTGTACATGAATCCGGCGACGCGCTTTGTGGCCCAGTTCATCGGCGCGTCCAACCTGTTGCCGACAAGCTGGGTGCGCGAAGCGCTGCCGACGCTGCTGTCCGGGCGACCTGCAGCACCCGACCACCATCTGGAAGCCTGCCTGCGTCCGGAGGACGTGCACGCAACTGCCGCCGAAGACGGCGAAGGCACGGTACGCGCCGTCACCTTCCTCGGCAGCATGATCCGGCTGGTGATCGACTGGCGGGGCCGCTCATTCACCGCGGAGCAGCATCGCGACTGCACGCTCAAGCCCGGTGACAGCGTCACCCTGGACGTGCGACCGGACCGTTGCGCATGGGTGGCCGCATGAACCGGGCCGTGCGTACAAACCATCCTGGCGTGCCGGGCGATCGCCTGCTGGCCTGGACCTTCATCGGCCTGCCCGTGCTCGGCCTGCTGCTGTTCTTCGGCTACCCGCTGATCGTCATCGGCCTGCGCAGCTTCCTCGGTCAGGGGGATGTCCTGAGCCTGGCCCATTACCGGCGGCTGTGGACCGACCCCGGCCTTCCGCGTGTCATGTTGCATACGCTGTGGGTCAGCGGCACCACCATGCTGCTCACCACGGTGGCGGCGCTGGCGATCGCGATGGCGCTGCACCGGTCGCGGATGAAGGGCAAGTGGCTGGTCCGTGGCGTCCTCATTCTGCCGCTGCTGGCGCCGTCGCTGGTGCAGGGGCTGGGATTGATCTTTTTGTTCGGGCGCAACGGCCTGGTGCACAGGCTCACCGGCTTGCCCACCGACATCTACGGCTTCGCCGGCCTGGTCGCCGCGGACGTCCTGTACGCGCTTCCACAAGCCGTGCTGATCATTTCCGTCGCGCTGGTACGCACCGATCGCCGCTACTACGACGCCGCGGAATCGATGGGTGCCTCCGCCTGGCGGCAATTCATCGACATCACCTTGCCCCAGGCCAAGCTTGGCCTGCTGTCAGCGGCCTTCGTGGTGTTCACCATCACCATCACCGATTTCGGCAATGCCATGGTCGTGGGCGGCTCGTATCGGGTTCTGGCCTCCGAGATCTACAATCAGGTTTCCGGCCAGATGGATTTCGGCATGGGCGCAACCATCGGCATGGTCCTTTTGCTGCCGGCGATTCTGTCGCTGTATATCGAGCACGTGGCCTCGCGCCAGCACAACGGTTCGGAACACGCGCTGCCTTCCGAAGCACCGCCCGGGCGCGGGCGCGACGCGGCGTTGTCGATGACCTGCATCGGTTTGCTGTTGCCGGTGGCGGTCGTACTGGCGACCGTGTTCTACGCCAGCTTCGTAAAGCTGTGGCCCTACGACTTCAGCCTGACGCTGGCGCATTACCACACGAACCTTCCGGACGGCTATACGCCTATCCTTACTTCACTGAAGATCTCGATTGCCGTAGCCATCTTCGGCACGCTGCTACTGTTCATGCTGGCGATCGGCATGCGTCGACTGTCGCCCGCCCTGGCCCGCATCGTCGCGTTCCTCGCCATGATGCCGGCGGCCGTGCCCGGCATGATCATCGGCATCGGCTACGTGCTGGCCTTCAACCATGGTCCGTTGTCGCACTGGCTCTACGGCAGCCTGGCCATCGTCGCGTTGTGCAATTTCTACCACTACCACACGCAAGGTTTCCTCACGATATCGACCGGCTTGCGTACCGTGCCGGCCGCGCTGGAAGACGCTACCACCTGCCTTGGAGGCGGCCCGTTGCAATCCACCCGGGACGCGGTGCTGCCGTTCGTCGCCCCGGCACTGGTATCGACGTTCTTCCTGCTTTTCATGCAATCGATGGTCACCCTCTCGGCGGTGATCTTTCTGGTCACGCCGGAATTGAACCTGGCTTCCGTATCCGTCATGCAGTTGAACGAGAACGGCTTCATTTCGCAGGCGGCCGCCTATTCCGCGTGCATCGTCGCCGTCGTGGCCGTCGCACTCGGCCTGATGCGCCTGAGCACGGCCCGCATCGGCATCTATCTGCAACAAAGGGGAAAACTGCATGTGGCATGAGGAACGCCATCAACGCATCCGCAGCCTGCTGAAGGCGTTCGGACAGGTCTCGGTCGATCGATTCACCAGCGATCTCGGCGTATCGCGCGAAACGATCCGCCGCGACCTGCTGAAGCTCGAAGCCATGGGCGAGGTCTTGCGGGTGCATGGCGGTGCCGTACTTGCCGGAAACGAACCTCCCATCGGGGTCCGTGCCACCACGCGGGTCAAGGAAAAACAGCTGATCGCAAAGAAGATTGCCGCGCTGGTCGAAAGCGGGCAAACCGTTTTCCTCGATTCGGGGAGCACCATGTCGGCGGTCGCCGAAGCGCTGGCAGGGCTGATCAACCTGACCGTCGTCACCAATTCGGTGGACGTGGCCAGGAAGATCGCTGGCCCCACGGGTGACCGCAACAACAATCACGTGCAACTGCTGGGCGGCCGTTTCCACGGCGAACTGTCCTCGAACTACGGGCCCGGCACCATCGCCGAAATCCAGCGCTACCAGGCGCACCTGGCGATTCTCTCACCAGTGGGCGTAGACACCGAGTACGGCGCGAGCAGCTTCTTGCTGGATGAGTCGGAAATCGCACGAGCCATGAACGCGAATGCATTGCGTACGGTGATCGCCGCCGACCATTCGAAGATTGGCGTGCGCAGCAGGATCGGCTACTGCCCGCTGAAGGACATCGATGTGCTGGTAACGGACCGGGCTGCCGTGAAGATCAAGGCGATGAAGGCGATAAGCAGACACGTCGGAAAGGTGATCTACGCATGAAACCGGTCATCCGACGAGGCGGGTATCGCGGACAGTCGCCACCACGACACCGCGCCTGCCGGGAAACACTTGAAGCAGACGGCCCATGAGCCCGCTCCGAATGAAGCACAAGGAATAGAAGCTGCATGTTGCGTTGGCCACCGACGATATGTCGGTCGAAAAAATTCAATACGGCGGTGCATCGGGCACCTGCCGTCATCGAACCCCCTCAGCTCCAGGGGCTCGGCGGAATACCCGGGACCCGATTTTTCATGGATGGCTTTTGGATCGATTGAAATCGATGTATCCATTGCTTGTCAGCAACCTATCTTCTTTTCAAGGAGTCACCACCATGAGTCGGCAAATGAAATCCGTTTCACTCCGATCGGCGATTGCGCTGGCACTGGCAGCCGTGCTGTCAGGCACCGTCGTGCACGCCCAATCCACCACCGGCAGCATCATCGGGCAAGCCCCTGTCGTCAGCGGCGAAACCGTCCTGATCCAGGGCAGCAACGGCCTCACTCGCGAAGTGCCCGTCGACAGCCGGGGCCGCTACAGCGCGGTATCGCTGCCCCTGGCCACCTACACGGTGTCGCTGCAGCAGAACGGCAAGACCCTCGACACGCGCGACCATGTCACCTTGCGCGTCGGCATTGCCACCAATGTGTCCTTCTCCGCGACGGCCTCCGCAAACACCTCGCCGGCCGGCGTGCAACAACTCAGCACCGTCTCGGTGAGCGCCAATGCGCTGCCCCCTATAGATGTCACCTCCACCGGCTCCAGCACCATCATCACGGCCGAACAGATGGCCAGGTTGCCGCTGGCGCGCACGGCCGAGGCGGTGGCCTTGCTGGCTCCCGGCGCACTGCCCGCCAGCACCTACTTCCATGGTGCCATGGGCAACACACTGGTCTCGTTCAGCGGTTCGGCGGCCACCGAGAACGCCTACTACATCAACGGCTTCAACACGACCGACCCGCTGAGCGGCTTTGGCGGCATCACCCTGCCCTACGGCGCGGTCGAGCAGGAAGAGATATTGAATGGCGGCTACTCGGCAGCCTATGGCCGCTCCGACGGCGGCGTGATCAGCCAGGTCGGCAAGCGCGGCACCAACCAATGGCATTTCGGTGCACAGGTGCTGTGGCAGCCGGCCTTCGCGCAGAACGACCAGCGGAACATCTACTACGCCCGCGGCAGCAAGGCCGGCCAGATCTTCCAGCGCAAGAACCAGAACAAATCATGGGAAACCACGGTGGATGCCTACGCTGGCGGACCGCTGATCAAGGACCGCCTGTACGTCTTCGCCGCCGTCGAGGCGAAGCAGCAGCAAGGCAACACGATCAGCGACAAATCATCGACCCCCGCCAATACCCGCTACACCTACAAGGATCCGAAGAGCTACCTGAAGCTCGACTGGAACATCAACGACTCCAACATCCTGGAACTGACCGGGGTGTCGCAGACCCATCGCTCCGACGCTTCCGACTATGCCTACGACTACGACAGCGGCAGCACTGGCGGCTTCGTCAGCAAGGACACAACCAACAAGACCAGCGCAAAAATCTATGTGGCCAAGTTCACCAGCTACATTACCGACGACCTCACGCTGAGCGCCATGTACGGCAAGTCCAGCATCGACTACTTCACCCAGGTGCCTGACTCCGGCGTGGATGGCCCCAGCATTCGCGGACTTGACCAGGAGAACCCGGCATATGTCGGGAACCAACCGCGCACCAACGGCCAGACCATTGACGTAGTCAACAATCCCAGCCATCGCTCGACCAATCGCAACCTGCGGCTGGACCTCACCTACAAGATCGGCGACCACTCGATCACCGCGGGCATCGACAACCAGGACTCGCACGACATCGACGACGGCGCCACCATCGGTAGCGGCTACGAGCTGTGGTACGGCAAGGGCGACCCGAATACCGACATCAGCGAATCTCCCTTCGTCGATGCGCCCGGCAAATACCCCGGCGGCGAGGAGGGCTACTTCGGCTACATCCGCCACTATTCCAATTCCGCCTCGGTGCGGGTGAAACAGCGGGCGCAATACGTCGAGGACCACTGGCAGGTTACCGACCGGTTGATGCTGCAACTTGGCATCCGCAACGACCAGTTCACCAACTACAACCCCGCCGGCGCCCCCTATCTTCGCCTCACCAGTCCGCAGTGGGCACCTCGGCTGGGCTTCTCCTGGGACGTGCATGGTGATTCGTCGCTGAAGGTCTACGGCAACGCCGGACGCTACTACCTCGCCATGCCGGCCAGCGTGGCGCTGCGCACGGCAGCGGGCTCGATCGCCACGAACCAGTACTTCACCTATACCGGCATCGATGCCAATGGCATGCCGACCGGCATGACCTTCCTAAAGTCGTCTACCGGCGGCGCCGTCTCGCCCAACGGCGAATACGGCCAGCCACCGGACCCGAAGACCGTCAGTGCGCAGAACATCAAGTCGGAATACCAGGATGAATTCATCCTCGGCTTCGACCAGCAGATCAATCCGAAGTGGCTATGGGGCATGAAGGGGACCGTGCGCCATCTGAGGAATGCACTGGACGACGTCTGCGACAACGGCGCGATCGGCCGCGCGGCACAGGCGCAGGGGGCGGATCTTTCCACGCTCACCATCGGCTCGTGCTACCTGTCCAACCCGGGGCGCGCCAATACCTACGACCTGGTCAACGCCAGCGGCGGCTACACGAAGGTGACCGTCACCAACAAGGACTTCGGCTTCCCCCAACTCAAGCGCAATTACGATGGACTGGAGGTCTACCTGTCGCATCCGTTCGACGGCAAGTGGTCGGGCAAGATCGATTACGTCTGGTCGCACAGCTACGGCAACACCGAGGGCCAGGTCACCTCGTTCACAGGGCAGCAGAACGTGTCCGCCACGCGTGACTGGGATTACTACCAGCTGATGCTCTACGCCAATGGCGACCAGGGCAACGACCGGCGCCATGCGCTGAAGATCTACGGCTCGTACCAGATCGCACCGGAATGGATGGTGTCGGCGAATCTTTCGATTCTCTCCGGCCTGCCCAAGGAGTGCCTCGGATTCTTCGGGACGCAGCAGAACGATCCGGTCGGCTATGGCAGTTACTACCATTACTGCGATGGCCAACCTTCTCCTCCGGGCAAGGTCGGCAGCAATCCGTGGCAGGAGATCATCACCGGCAGCGTCGAATACCGCCCGCAGTGGGCCGACCACAAGCTGGCATTCAACCTGATGGTGTACAACCTGCTCAACCAGCAACGGCCCCTGCAGATCAGCCCTGGATACGGCTCGAGCAAATCGATCAACGACAGCTATGAGCGCGTCATCGACTACACGATGCCTCGATACGTCCGCTTCGGAATCTCCTACGACTTCTGACACGGCGATGCCTGCCCCGGCCAGCGCGTGGCGCGCATGGCCGGGTCCGGCATTCTGGAACAACCGGACCCAAGAGGACCGAACATGCATCGCTTCATGCGTCATGCCTTTCCCGCTTTCTTTCTGGTCGCCGCCATGGCCACCGGATCGGCCCACGGCGCCGACCAGGCCCACGTGCAGCTTCCCAGCGAGATACCGGCACACTTCAAACCGGTGACCGGCAGTTTCGACTTCACCCGCCGCGTCGTCGACATCCCGATGCGCGACGGCGTGAAGCTGCACACCGTGATCCTCATCCCGAAGGGCGCGACACACGCAGGCATCCTGCTCACCCGCACGCCCTATGGCGCGGACAGCATGACCCATCATGCCGACAGCCCGCACCTGGGCCCGACGATCGTCGGCTATGACACCCCCGACGACATCGTCGTCGAGGACGGCTATATCCGCGTGGTGCAGGACGTGCGCGGCAAGTACGGTTCCGGTGGCGCCTTCGTGATGAACCGCCCGATGCGCGGTCCGTTGAACAAGACCTCGGTCGACGATGCGACGGACACCTACGACACCATCGACTGGCTGGTGAAGAACCTGCCGCAGAGCAACGGCAAGGTCGGCATCATCGGCATTTCCTACGACGGCTTCGAGGCCCTGGTAGGTGCCTTCCATCCACATCCCGCCCTGAAGGTGGTGGTGCCGATCAATCCGATGGTGGATGGCTGGATGGGCGACGACTGGTTCCACAACGGCGCCTTCCGCGAGCAGATGATTCCCTATATCTACGGCCAGGATGCCGGCCGCTCCAGCCAGTATCCGTGGTGGTCCGGCGAGCGCGACGACTACAACCTTTACCTCAAGGCCGGTTCCGCCGGCGCGCTGGCACAGTCGCGTGGCATGGACCAGCTCGGTTTCTGGCGCAAGCTGCTCGCGCATCCGGCCTATGATGCGTTCTGGCAAGACCAGGCCATGGACAAGTTGCTGGCGAAGCAACCGCTGAGCGTCCCGATGATGCTGGTCCACAGCCTGTGGGACGAGGAAGACATCTACGGCGACATGGCCGTCTATCGCGCGCTGGCCGACAAGCCCTCGGCGCGCGGCAAACTGTTCCTGGTCATCGGACCCTGGCGTCATGCCAAGACCTGGGAGCGGGCGCCGGACATCGGCAAGATCGACCTGGGCATGAACACCGGCGACTGGTTTCGCAACCACGTGCTGCGACCGTTCCTGGCGCAATACCTGAAAGACGGCGCGCCGAAGGCATCCATCGCACCCGTCACGGCCTTCATCACCGGCGCCAATCGCTGGGAACGACTCGCGCATTGGCCCGAAGGTTGTGATGGTCATTGCACGCCCACCATGAAACCGCTCTACCTGCACGCCGACGATGGTCTGGGTTTCACAGCGCCAAAGGCCGGTGGCAGCGGCTACGACGAATATGTGTCCGACCCGGCCAAGCCAGTGCCCTATCGCATCCGCCCGATCCAGCCGTGGAGCCACGGCATGCCCGACCAGGTCGATACGTGGCCCGAATGGCTGGTCGACGATCAGCGTCAGTTCGCTACCCGCACCGACGTGGTGACCTATGTCTCCAAACCGCTCGAGCAGCCGCTGATGATCGCCGGCTCACCCGCCGTGCATCTGGTGGCCTCGACCAGTGGCAGCGACAGCGACTGGGTGGTCAAGCTGATCGATGTGTATCCCGATGAGATGGCGGAGCAGCCTTCGATGGGTGGTTACGAGCTTCCGATCGCCATGGATATTTTCCGCGGCCGCTATCGCAAGAGCTTCGCCGATCCCGAGCCGATTCCATCGAACCGGCCATTGCCGTACCGATTCGACCTGCCGACCGTCAACCATGTCTTCAAGAAGGGGCATCGACTGATGGTGCAGATCCAGTCGAGCTGGTTTCCGCTTTACGACCGCAATCCGCAGGCCTTCGTGCCAAACATTTTCCTGGCCAAACCGGGCGACTACCAAAAGGCGACGCAGCGTATCTATCACAGCCCGCAACAGGCGACATACATCGACCTTCCCGTCGTGAAGGCCGTGCAGTAACAGAAACACCGAATGCCCGGCTTTCCGTTTCCGCCTCAAGGAGTCCGCATGTCCGCAACAGCATTGTTCCGCAGGATCCTCGCACCATCGGCCATCGCCATGTCGATTTTCGCGGCTTTCGCCAGTATGGCGGCACCGGCATCGATGCATCCGGACGTGTCGAAGATGCCATGGATGAACAAGGCACTCTCGCCGGACAGGCGTGCCGATCTGGTTATCGCGCAGATGACCCTGGACGAGAAGATCCAACTGGTCCACGGCACTCACTGGATCGTGCACCGAGACGGCCAGGACGTCCCCGCGCATTCGAACTACGGCGCCGGCTTTGTACCGGGCATTGATCGCCTTGGCATTCCCGGCATCAACATGGCGGACTCTGCCGTGGGCGTCCGTGTGTCGACCTTCCAGGGGCGCTACGCAACCCTGTTGCCCTCGACCCTGGGGGCCGCTTCGAGCTGGAATCCGCAAGCTGCTTTCCTGTACGGCTCCGTGATTGGCCGCGAACTGCGCGCAATGGGTTTCAACATGTCCATCGGCGGCGGTGTCGATATCACCCGCGAGCCGCGCAACGGACGCAATTTCGAATACGCCGGCGAGGATCCGTTGCTGGCCGGCACCATGACCGGCAACCTGATGAAGGGCGTACAGGCCCAGCACCTGATGGGTGACGTCAAGCACTACGCCTTCAACGATCAGGAAACCGGACGCACGATCTACAGTGCCGACATCAACAAGCGCGCAGCGCGCGAAAGCGACCTGCTCGCCTTCCAGATCGCCATTGGCATCGCGCACCCGTCTGGCGTGATGTGCTCGTACAACCGTGTCAACACGGTCTACGCCTGCGAGAACCACTGGCTGCTTACCGACGTGCTGAAGAAGGATTTCGGCTTCAAGGGCTGGGTGTTGTCCGACTGGGGCGGTACGCACTCCACCGTCAAGGCGGCGCTCGCCGGCCTCGACCAGGAGATGCCCAGTGACAAGTACTTTGGCGAACCGCTGAAGCAGGCCGTGCTCGCCGGCAAGGTACCCATGTCGCGGCTCGACGACATGGACCATCGCATCCTGCGCAGCATGTTCGCCGCCGGCGTCATCGATGACCCGCCGACGCCACGCACGGTGATCAACCCTTTCCGCGGCCGCGATGATGCCCAGCAGCTTGCCGAAGAAAGCATGGTGCTTCTGAAAAACGAGGCACACCTGCTGCCCTTGCAGGCTTCGTCCATCCGCTCGATCGCCCTGATCGGCTCGCATGCCGACGTCGGCGTGCCCTCGGGCGGCGGCTCGGCCCAGGTGAACGCGCCCGGCGGCAACGCCATTGGTCCCGGCGCCCACGCAGGGGAGAGCATTTATTTCCCATCGTCGCCCCTGAAATACATCCGCGAACACGCACCCGCTGCCAAAATCGACTTCAACCCGGGCACTGACCCGGCCGCCGCTGCCGCGCTGGCGCGAACGGCCCAGGTCGCCATCGTTTTCGTCAACCAGCCCATGCAGGAAGGCATGGACCGCCCCACGCTCGCGCTGCCCCATGACCAGGATGCGCTGGTAGCCGCCGTAGCCGCCGCCAATCCGCATACCCTCGTCGTGCTCGAAACCGGCGGCCCGGTCGCCATGCCTTGGATCGACAAGGTGCAGGGAATCGTCGAAGCCTGGTATCCCGGGATCGGTGGTGCGCAGGCGCTTGCCGACCTGCTCTTCGGCAATGTCGACTTCTCTGCCAAGCTGCCGGTCAGCTTCCCCCGCAACGACAACCAGCTGCCTCATCCCGAGATCGCCGGAATCACCGCAACAACCGCGTCGAAGACGCCGGTCTTTTTCGACGTGGACTACAACAAGGCAGGGGCCGCGGTCGGCTACAAATGGTTCGAGATGAAGCATCTCAAGCCGCTGTTCCCGTTCGGCTTCGGCCTCTCCTACACCAGCTACGCGTATTCGGGGCTGACGGTAGACCGTGATGGCCACACGGCCACGCTTACCGTCAGGAACACCGGCCAGCGCGCCGGGGCCGAAATCGCCCAGGTCTATGCGGTACTGCCGAAGGCCTCCGGAGAGACTTACAAGCGCCTTGTCGGCTTCGACCGGGTCGAGCTCGCGCCGGGCGAATCAAAGCGCATCACGGTTCCGTTGAATTCGCTGTGCCTGTCCGTCTACGACACGGCGAAGGACACCATGCTTCGCCTGCCAGGAACCTACACGATTCTTGCAGGGCCGTCCTCCGCGGACACGCCGCTTAGGGCAAGTTTCGTCCAGGCTCATTGATCACGCCGACCGCCTGGCCGCGCCATGCGACTGCGACGGACGAGCCGCGGCTACAGCTTCGCGAAAAGTCCAGGCCATTCACGGATACACACATGCAGATACCCACGTCGACGACACCACCCCGGGTCGATCCCGCCTCACGCAAGCGTCGCCTTGGCCTGCGCCACTGGGGTGTCTGCATGTTGCTGGCAAGCTTGTCGGCAAGTGCCTTGGCGGGGGCTTCATCATCAGCGGCTGCACAGGACCATGAACCGGCCCGACGGCACACCATCAGCTACGACCGCTACTCGCTGAAGATCGACGGTCGGCGCATCTATGTATGGTCGGGCTCGTTCCACTACTGGCGATTGCCCAGCCCAAGCCTGTGGACAGATGTCTTCCAGAAGATGAAGGCCGCCGGCTACAACACCGTGGAAATCTATTTCAACTGGGCCTACCACTCGCCCCGCAAAGGGCGCTACGACTTCTCGGGCATCCGCGATGTCGATCGCGTACTCGACGACGCCCAGAAGGCCGGCCTCTACGTCATCGCGCGGCCGGGCCCATACATCAATGCGGAAACCGACGCCGGCGGTTTCCCCGATTGGTTGATCGCGGTCAAGGGCCGGGCACGCTCGCCGGCGCCGGATTACACCGCCGCCTACAAGGAATGGCTCACCCGCATCGACCGCATCCTGGCCCGCCACCAGCTCACCAACGGAACCGGTTCGGTGATCCTCTACCAGGTCGAGAACGAGTTCTACGACAACTCTCCAGCCGGGCGCCGCTACATGCGCGACATCGAGCAAAAGGCCCGTGCCGATGGCATCACGGTGCCGCTTGTCGGCAACCACAATGGAAGCTTCGAGCACGGCGTCGGTGCAATCGATATCCCGGGCTACGACGATTACCCGCTGGGCTTCGACTGCTCGCGTCCGCAGCAGTGGAGTGAACTTTACGATTACACCCGCGAGCGTCGTGCGCTGACCCATGCTCCGCTGTTCTTTCCCGAATACCAGGGCGGCTCGTTCGACCCCTGGGGCGGCCCGGGTTACGCAAAGTGCCGCCAACTCACCGGCCCGGCCTTCGAGCGCGTGTACTACGAAGCCATGATGGCCAGCGGCTCGACCATGCAGAATTTCTACATGACCTACGGCGGCATCAACTGGGGCTGGCTGGCCTCGCCCGGCGTATACACCTCCTACGACTACGCCGCACCCATCGATGCGGCGCGACGACTGACCGCCAAGTACGACCAGCAGAAACTGCTCGGCTATTTCACCCGGGCGGTGCAACCGTTGACCCAGACCGACCGGATGGCGGCCAAGTCGCCGGACAATCCCGCCTTGCGCCTGGATGCGCGGATCAATCCGGTCGACGACACGCAGTTCTACATCCTGCGCCACGCCGACGCGCGCTCCACCGCCGCCGACAGCACCCACCTCTGGCTCGACCTGGGCCGCGGTGATCGCAGCAGCGCGGCAGCACCGGACCGTTACACGCGGATCCCGCAACAAGCGGGCACCGCGCTGCGAATCGATGGCCGTGACTCCAAGATCCTGCTGGCCGACTATCACTTCGGAGGGCAGAATCTGCTGTATTCCACCTCCGACTGGATGACCAACCTCAGCCAGGGCAAGCGCGATATCGCGGTCATCTACGGCCGCCGTGGCGAGGATGGCGAAACCGTATTCACCTATCGGGCGAAGCCGTCGGTCCAGGTGCTTTCCGGCAAGGTGGTCACCGCATGGGATGCCACCCGCGGCCAGCTGAGGCTGAATTACACGCACGAAGGCCTGACGCGCGTGCTGATCCAATCCGGCCAGCATTCGCTATTGCTGCTGATCGGCGACGACCAGACGGCAGAACGCTTCTGGAAACTCGACACGCAAAGCGGCGCCGTGCTGGTGCGCGGCCCCTATCTCGTGCGTACGGCATCGCTCGCCGCCGCTCCAGCAGTGCCACGCACGATCGAACTGACCGGCGATACCGACAAGGCCACCACGGTGGAAGTATTCGCCCCCGCCGACGTCCACGAGTTCACCTGGAACGGCCATCCCGTCCATGCCGAGACGACGCCTTCCGGCAGCCTGCTCGGGCAGCTCGACGGACCGCAGCCGGTGACCCTGCCGCAACTGACCGACTGGAAATACCAGCCGGGTGCCCCGGAAATCCAACCCTCCTTCGACGACTCGCACTGGCCGGCTGCGAACCGGAAAAGTTCGAACAACCCGAACTGGAACGGCCACCTGCCCATCCTCAACAGCGACGACTACGGGTTCCACCACGGTAACGTGTGGTATCGCGGTCATTTCACCGCCACTGGTCGCGAGCAAGGCGTCATCCTCGCCGCCTCGCCGGGAACCCACCAGGGCAACCATGGCCGCTTCACGGTCTGGCTCAATGGCCGTTACCTGGGCGACTACCCCAGCGGCGCCAGCTACTTCGGCTTCGATCCCGCCGACCTGAAAGTCGGCAAGGACAACGTGCTGTCGGTGCTGGTCGGCAACATGGGGCACAACCAGGACGGCAGCGGCGACGACCTGTTCAAGCAGCCGCGCGGACTGGAATCCGCCACTCTGCTGGGCGCGTCGCCGACGATAAAGTGGAAGATCCAGGGCGATCGCGGCGGCGAAGTGCCCGCAGACCCGGTACGCGGCCCGATGAACAACGGCGGCCTGTACGGCGAGCGCATGGGCTGGTCGCTGCCAGGCTATCCCGACCAGGGTTGGACTGCGGCCACCATGCCGAGGACCACCAGCACGCCCGGCGTCGACTGGTACCGCATAACCTTCACGCTGGATGTGCCGGTCGGCCAGGACGTGCCGGTCGGGCTGAAGATCAGTGACGATCCCTCGCGCCACTATCGTGCGCTGATCTTCATCAACGGCTGGCAGGTCGGCCGCTACATCAATGCGACCGGTCCGCAGCGCGTGTTCAACCTGCCTGCCGGGCTGTTGAATCCACATGGCCGGAACACGATTGCGATCGCTGACTGGAATACCGGTACTCGCGGCGGACTGGGCAAGGTATCGCTGGTGACGCTGGGTAACTACCGCAGCGCGTTGCACGTTCGCCTGGTGCCCGCACCTGGCTACCGCGAGCTGTTCGCCTCGCCGGCAGGAGCGGCTTCCGGAAAAACCTCCGCCCATCCTCCGAAGCATTGACCGAGAGCCCTCGATGAAGAATGTCTCCACGCTTGCGTCGGCCGACGGAAAACGCCTCGCCCTCACCCGTCGGCACGGAATGTACTCGCTGTGCTGCCTGCTGCTGGCGATCATGCTGCTGGCATGGTCCGCCGCGGCAAGGTCCTTCGCCGTGGACACCGCCACGCCGGCGCGTACACCGCCGATGGGCTGGAACAGCTGGAACCACTTCGGCACCGCCGTCACCGCGGCGGATATCCGCCACGCGGCCGACGCACTGGTATCCAGCGGCATGGCCGCAGCCGGCTACCGCTACGTCATCATCGACGACGGCTGGCAGGGCGAGCGCGACGCACGCGGCGTGCTACACCCCAACGCCAAGTTTCCGGACATGAAGGCACTGGCCGCCTATGTACACGCCAAGGGGCTGGAGTTCGGCATCTACTCCTCGCCTGGCAAACGCACCTGTGGCGGCTACGCCGGCAGCGCGGGTCACGAGGCGCAAGACGCACGGACGTTCGCCAGCTGGGGCGTGGACTACCTCAAGTACGACATGTGCAGCTTCACCCGACAACTGGAAGGCAAGCCGCCGGCGCGACAGGTGGCCATGATGAAAGCGGCCTACCTGCGCATGCACCATGCACTCGATGCCACCGGCCGACCCATCGTTTACGCCTTGTGCAATGGCGGCTGGGGTCGCATCTGGACGTGGGGTGCCGCCGTGGGTGGCAACCTGTGGCGCAGCAGCGCCGACATCCGGTCCAACTACCAGAGCATGCTGTTCAACGCCACCTCGCAACTGGGGCTGCAGCGCTACGCCGGCCCGGGCCACTGGAACGATCCGGACATGCTGGAGATCGGCAACCCGGGCATGGACGACCCGGCGATGGAACGTACCCACATGAGCCTGTGGACGCTGCTGGCCGCGCCACTGATTGCCGGCAACGATCTGTCGGCAATGAATGCGGACACACGCGCCGTGCTGACCAACCCGGAAGTGCTGGCCATCGACCAGGATCCGCGCGGTGTGCAGGGGCGTCGGGTCGCGCAACGCGGACCGATCCAGTTGTGGGCGCGCCCGCTGGCCAACGGCACACTGGCAGTGGGATTGTTCAACACGCTCGATCATCCGCTCGGCGCCACGCTCGACTTCGAGGCACTGGGGCTGCATGGCGCGGTGCCTGCACGCGATCTGTGGCGGCATCGCGACCTGGGCGATATCGACACGCGCCGCGTATTTCAGGTACCGGCCCATGGCGTAATTCTGCTTGAGCTGGGCGTCCCGGCAAAAAGTTAGTCCCATCCGTTGTGCGTGATCTCCCGGGAAGATCGACGAAATGGATGTCCTTCCACGACCGGGCAATGACACGACCCGATAGCGCAAAACCCCGTTTTCCGCCCCACCCTCGTCGGTAGCGGACCCAACAATTCGACAGGAAGGCAACCATGGGAATCAGACAGCGGCGCGACAGGAAACGATGTGCGATCGCGGCACTATGGCTGGTCGTTGCGCTGGCTCCGACAACGGCGATGGCGGCAAAGGAGCAGCTGGTCGCACCACTGACGACACCATGGACCGCAGCAGCCATGAACAGTCGGATTCCTCTGCCCGATTATCCCAGACCGCAAATGACACGGCGCAACTGGCTCAACTTGAATGGTCGCTGGGACTACATGAGCGGCCCACATCGAGCGGATCCATCCCTGCGCAGCGCCACCCCACCGCAGTTTCCCGCCAGGCCTCGACAGATCCGGGTGCCTTTTCCGCCGGAATCGTACCTCTCCGGCATCATGGAAAAGCAACCAATCAACATGTGGTATCGGCGCCGGTTCGCGATTCCGAAAACCTGGGCCAGACACAGGGTGTTGCTGCACTTCGGCGCCATTTCCTACCAGTCGGTGATCTATATCAACGGGCACCGCGCCGGCACGCACCGGGGTGATTGGGAAGCCTTCACCATCGATATCACCCGATGGCTGCATCCCGGAGCGAATGAAGTGATCGTCGGCGCACGGGATACCCACGATGGCAGGCATTCCAGCGGCAAGGGCGCCATCGACCACGGCGACTACACCTTCACCTCGGGCATCTGGCAAACCGTCTGGCTCGAACCCGTGCCCGAGACGTATATCAAACGCCTGGTGATCCATCCGAACCTGGACCAGTCGACAGTGACCGTAAAACCGCTGGTGCAGGGTGTGGCCAGCAAGGTTCAGGTGTCCGTGATTGCCGATGGGAAGACTATCGACAAGTCGACCCAAAACGGATCGGGCCCCGTACAAATTCATGTGGCTCAGCCACACGCATGGTCACCGCACGACCCCTATCTCTATGGTCTCGCGGTACGTCTGCTTGATGGGCACGGTCGCGTGCTGGACGAAGTGCAAAGCTATTTCGGCATGCGCAGCATCTGTCTCGGAATGGTCAACGGCCAGCTGCGACCGATGCTCAACGGCAAGTTCGTGTTCCAGATGGGTCCGCTGGACCAGGGCTACTGGCCCGACGGGATCTATACCGCGCCCAGCGATGCCGCCATCAAACACGATCTGGAGACGGTCAAGCGGCTGGGGTTCAACATGATCCGCAAGCATGCCAAGGTCGAGCCGCAGCGCTGGTATTACTGGGTAGACAAACTCGGCCTGCTGGTCTGGCAGGACATGCCCTCCATGTGGCTCCCCGATGACCACCCCCACCAGGTCCGCGACGAGTTCGAGCGTGAATGGCAGTCCATCATCAAGCAACACGCCAACTCGCCGGCCATCGTCACGTGGGTGCCCTTCAACGAGAACTGGGGCGCCTACGACGTGGCCCGGATCACGGCCTGGACCAAGCAGCTCGATCCGACACGGCTGGTCGATGGCAATACCGGCTACAACAACGCGCCCGGATATCGCAAGGCGCCGGGCGACCCCGGCAACGGCGACTTCAACGACCGTCATATCTATGTCGGTCCCGGCACACCGCCACGCCCAAGCGCCACCCGCGCCGCGGCGCTGGGCGAATATGGCGGCCTGGGCGAACGGGTGCCGGGCCACATGTGGCCCGGCAAGCACGATTCGTACGTCATGGAGCCCGATGCCGAAGCACTGACAACCCGCTATGAGAAACTCCAGGCGGAACTGCTGCCGCTGGTCGAAAAAGACGGTCTTGGTGCAGCCGTGTATACACAACTGACCGACGTCGAACACGAAGTCAACGGCTTCCTGACCTACGACCGACGCGTGGAAAAAATGGACTTCGCACGCGTACGCGCCGCCAACCAGGCGGTGTTCAAGGCGGCGGAAAAGATCGGTGCAGGAAAGTGCGTATCACCCGGCAGGCACTGACGGCGACTCCGGCGGTTTGCCCGGCATTCGCCGAGCCATCCTTTTGCCGCTTGCACGGTACTCCGCATGCGGGAACAGCGTGTCCGGCTGGATAGGAACGCGGTGGACCGGATTCAACCTCCGCCCAGCGCTAAGCTTCACTGGGCAAATCGGCGACGCCGGGCACGTGCCGCGCGAATTGCGCCTTGAACACCACGCCATCGTCCACGTTGGCCACTTCCACGCGGCCACGATGCGCCCGCACGAACTGATCGACGATGTACAGGCCGAGGCCCAGGCCGGACTTGGAGTTCTTGCCCGACCTGAAGGGATCGAACAGGTTCGGCAGCAGGTCTTCCGGGACGGTGCCCGCGTTCTTCACCTTGAGCGCCAACTGGCCCTGGTCGGTGCCATCGAGCATCACTTCGATGGGACGGGTGGGGTCGCCGTGCTCCAGGGCGTTGCCGATCAGGTTGGAGAAAACCTGGGCCAGGCGATCGCGGTCGAAGTGGCCTTTCACCCCGCCCGCAACGGATAGCGAAAACTCGCGGTCCGGATGGGCCATGCGCACTTCGTCGAGCACCGCGTCGGCGACCTCGGACAAATCCGCCTCGCATGCCTCGATCTGCAGCACTTCGGAACGGATGCGCGAAAATTCCAGCAGCTGCCCGATCATGCGTGACATGCGATGCGCACTGGTATGCATGTGCGCGATGTTGCGCGCAAATTCGCCCTCGCCCAACGCCGACTTGAGCACGTCCGCGCACAGCACGATCACCGACAACGGCGTGCGCAGGTCGTGCGAGAGGATCGCGATCATGGTCTCGTTGAGCTTGAGCGACTTTTCCAACTGCTGGTTCTTTTCGCTCAGCAATTGCCGTTGCCGATAGAGCTCGATGAAGACCTTGACCTTGCCTTCGATCACGTACGGATCGATCGGCTTGTGCAGAAAATCGACGGCGCCGGATTCGTAGCCCTTGAAGGAACGCAGCGGATCGTTGGGCGAAGCGGTCAGGAAGATGATCGGCACGTCGCGCGTCTTCTGCGATCCGCGCATCAGTTCGGCCAGCGCGAAACCGTCCATCTCCGGCATCTGCACGTCGAGCAGGGCCAGCGCCACGTCATGCGTGAGCAGCATCTCCAGCGCCTCCGCACCCGACGAGGCGAGCAGGACGTGGCGGCCTTCGGCGCGAAGCAGCGCCTCCATCGCGATCAGGTTCTGCGCGATGTCGTCGACGATCAGGATGTTCACCGGCGCTGCATCAGCCGGTGCGTTGTTCTCGGAGTGGAATGTATTCATGCTCGATTGCGCATCCGCTGGCAGATTTCCTCAAGAGTCAGGACCGCTTCGGCCCCAGCATAAGCCAGCGCCGCCGCCGGCATCATCGATGCAGTGGCGTCTTCCGGCGCCTGTACCCACGCAGTGCCTCCCGCGCGGCGCACCGCGGCAAGGCCGTTGCTGCCATCCGTACTCGCCCCGGTCAGCAAGATCGCCAGCAGGCGATTCGAGAAAACAGCGGCAGCCGAGCTGAACAACGGATCGATCGCCGGTCGCGAAAACAGCACCGGCTCGTCGAGTGACAACGCCACGCTGGCTTCGTCCTCCACCAGCATGTGGTAATCCGGCGGAGCAAACATGACCGAGCCACGTTCGATCCGCTGCTTGTCGCACGCCTCGTACACAGGCAATGCGCAGTATGCACCCAGAACCTCGGCAATCGTGCTCGGCCGATGCCTGGGCAGGTGCAGCACGATGAGCATCGGCGGCCGGAAATCCGCCGGCAATGCGCCCAGCAGTTCGCGCAGCGCGGTCACCCCGCCCGCCGACGCGCCCACCACGATGGCGTCGATGTCGTGCTGCCAATCCAGCGACGGCTTCACGGCGCGATCTTCCGGTAGATGCGCTGCTCGCGCACCACCGGCTCGAAAGCATCGGCATGCGTACCGAACTGCAGCGATTCCTTGTTGCCCAGGCCGAGGAATCCGCCGCGCACCAGCGCGTCGCGGAACAGGCCCACGGCGCGGTCCTGCAGCGCGCGGTTGAAATAGATCAGCACGTTGCGGCACGAAACCAGCTGCACTTCCGAGAACACGCTGTCGGTGGACAGGCTGTGGTCGGCGAAGACGATGTTCTTCTTCAGGCTGCGATCAAAGATCACGCCGTCGTAGGCGCTGGTGTAGTAATCGCCCAGCGAGGCCTTGCCTCCCGACGCCTGGTAATTCTTGCTGTAGCCGGCCACGTTGGCCACGTCGAAGCGGCCGCCGGCGGCCGCCTTGAGGGCCTCGGTGTTGATGTCGGTGGCGTAGATCAGCGAGCGCTCCAGCAAGCCCTCCTCGTGCAGCAGGATGGCGAGCGACCAGACCTCCTCGCCGCTGCTGCAGCCGGCCACCCACAGCTTGATCGACGGATAGGTGCGCAAGACCGGGATGACATGCTGGCGCAAGGCCAGGAAGTAGCCCGGGTCGCGAAACATCTCGGACACCTGCACCGTGAAATACTGCAGCATCTGCGAGAACAACGCCGGCTCGTGCAGCAGCCGATGCTGCAAATCGCTGATCCGCGCGCAGCCGAATTTCATCATCGCCTGGGTCATGCGCCGACGCAGCGATGCCGTCGCGTAATCGCGAAAATCGTAGTGATAGCGGAGATAGACCGCCTCCAGCAGCAGGCGGATCTCCAGATCGCGCAGCTCGGCTTCCTGGTCGCGCATTATTTGGGACACCACACCCGGCACAACGACACCAGCTTGTCGATCTGGATCGGCTTGGCGATGTAGTCGTTGGCGCCAGCGGCCAGGCATTCTTCCCGGTCATCCGCCATCGCCTTGGCGGTCAACGCGATGATCGGCAGGCTCGCCAGCTGTGGCTGTTCGCGGATGCGGCGCATGGCCGTCAAGCCGTCCATTTCCGGCATCATGATGTCCATCAATACCAGGTCGACGTCATGTTGCTGGAGATGCTCCAGCGCCTCCCGGCCATTGCGCGCCACTTCCAGGTTGACGCCCAGTGGTTCGAGCACGGCGGTCAGCGCGAAGATGTTCCGGACATCGTCTTCTACCAGCAGGATCGTGCGGCCGTCGAGCATCGCGTCACGCTGGCGTGCCTGCCGCAGCAGGCGCTGCTGGCTCGCCGGCAGGCTCGCCTCGACGCTGTGCAGGAACAGCGTCACCTCGTCGAGCAGGCGTTCGGGCGAGCGCGCACCCTTGATGATGATGGTCTTCGAGTAGCGCCGCAGCCGCTGCTCCTCGTCCCGCGTGAGCGCGCGCCCGGTGTAGACGATGACCGGCGGGAACGACAGCGATTCGTTCGTTGCCATGTGCTTGAGCAGGTCGTAACCGGTACCGTCCGGAAGCGCGAGGTCGGTGATCATGCAATCGAACGTCGTCGCGGACAGTTGCTCCAGTGCATCGGCGACCGTTCCTACCGCCACGATGTTGAGATGATCCTGCGCCAGCAACAACTTGAGATTGCTGCGCAGCTGCGCGTCGTCCTCGATGATCAGCAGGTTGCGCACCTCGCGCTGCTGGCGGTCTTCCAGCTGCTGGATGGCCTCCGCCAAGCGGTCCCGGGTGGCCGGCTTGAGCACGAAACCGACCGCACCGAGTTCCAGCGCGGTATGCGTACGGTCCAGCGCCGAGACGACGTGCACGGGGATGTGCCGGGTCGCCGGGTCGCGCTTGAGGCGTTCGAGCACGCTCAGGCCCGAGGCATCCGGCAGGCCGATGTCCAGCAGGATGCCGCTGGGCGAAAGCTCCGGTGCCAGTCGCAGCGCATCCTCCGCCGTGGAGGCCACCACGCAATCGAAATCCAGCTCGTGCGCCAGCTCGACCAGGGCTTGCGCAAAGGTCGAGTCGTCCTCCACCGCAAGAATCAGGCGGCCGGGGCGCTGCCGCGACGCGCTGTCGTCCTCGACCTCCTGCCCGGACGAAGGCGGTGCCGTGTCCGGGGTGGCATGAGGGGCCGCCGGGCTGACCGCAGGCTCCGCCGGCGCCGGCATGGGAACGGGCACGAGTGGCGGCGACACCGCTTTCGGCGCAGGCGTCGCCACCGTACCGTGCAGCGGCAATTCCAGGGTGAAACAACTGCCCCGCCCCGGCTCGCTGTCGACACTGATGTCGCCGCCCATGCGCTGGGCCAGCTCACGCGAAATGGAAAGACCCAGGCCGGTGCCACCGAAGCGCCGGCTGGTGCCGCCATCGGCCTGGCGGAAAGCCTCGAAGATCACCGCCTGCTGGTCGCGCGGAATGCCGATGCCGCTGTCGCAGACGATGAAGCGCACGCGATCGCGCGCGGCCGACTCCACCCGCAGCGAGATCTCGCCCGCGTTGGTGAACTTGATCGCGTTCGCCAGCAGGTTCTTGAGAATTTGCAGGATACGCTGCGTATCGCCCTGCATCGGCGCGGCCAGTTCCGGTGGACTGCCCAGCACGAAGCGCAGGCGCTTCTGGCTGATCAGCGGCTCGAACGTATCGTGCACGCGCTGGAAGATCGTTC
Organism: Rhodanobacter sp. FW021-MT20; assembly: GCF_041107475.1. Taxonomy (NCBI): domain Bacteria; kingdom Pseudomonadati; phylum Pseudomonadota; class Gammaproteobacteria; order Lysobacterales; family Rhodanobacteraceae; genus Rhodanobacter; species Rhodanobacter sp. FW021-MT20. The sequence continues at coordinate 152,019 of NZ_JBGBPX010000002.1, forward strand.
CGAGCGAGACCGGCTCGATGTTCAACTCCACGTGTCCGGCCTCGATCTTGGACAGGTCGAGGATGTCGTTGATCAGCGCCAGCAGGTCGTTGTTGGAGGAATGGATGGCCTGCGCGTACTTGACCTGCTCGTCGGTCAGCGTGCCGGACTTGTTGTCGGCCAGCAGCTTGGCCAGGATCAGCGAGCTGTTGAGCGGCGTGCGCAACTCGTGCGACATGTTGGCCAGGAATTCGGACTTGTAGCGGCTGGTCGCTTCCAGCGACTGCGCGTTCCTGACCAGGTCCGACTGCACCTTGACCAGCGACTGCTTCTGCCGCTCCAGTTCCTGCGTGCGCTCCTCCAGCTGCACGTTGGTCTGCTCGAGCTCGGCCTGCTGCGACTCCAGCGAAGCCTGCGAGTGCTGCAATGCGCGGCTCTGCTCTTCCAGCTCTTCGTTGGCCACCCGCAATTCTTCCTGCTGGGTCTGCAGCTCTTCGCTCTGCTGCTGGGTCTCCTCCAGCAGCTCGTTCTGGCGCCTGCGGAACAGGGCCGTCTGCAGGGCGATGCCGATCAATTCGCCGGTCTGTTCCAGCAACGTCTGGTCGGCGCCGTACACATCCCGGGGCGCCAGTCGGCCCAGCTCGATCACGCCGCTGACCATGCCATCGACGGTGATTGGCATCAACAACAGCTCCGCCGGCGCGCTGCGTCCAAGCGACGAGACCACCGGGAGATGATCGGCCGGCAACGCCCCGACCTGGCGCGTCACACCAGCTTGCAGCGCCGCGCCAAGCAGTCCGGAATGCCGATCCAGCTTGCGCGGCTGGCGCTCGCTCAACGCAAGTCCGCCCGCCAGCACCAGATGGTCCCCCTGCAGCAGATACAACGCTCCGCATTGCGCCTGCAGGCTGCGGCACAACGAGGACACCGCATTCACCGCGAGCGACTCCGGACTCTGGTCGCCCCGCAACACATCGGACAAGGCATTGCGGCAGCGCTGCAGCCAGATCAGACGCTCCGAATCGCGCCGGTTCCGCAGCGCCTGCCACGACACAAAGGCCACCGCCCATGCCGAGACCATGCCTATGCCGCGGCTGACCAGGGAAATCTTGTCGTTGATCCCGTGCGGGGACAACTCAAACCCCAGATAGAGCAGCACCGTCGCCGCGATCGCCACGTAAAAGGGCATGCCGGGCCGCGTCTGGAACAGCGTGGCCCCCACCGCGATGAAATAAAGACACCAGACCGTGTAGCCAAGCGGAACGGCGATATCCATGCCCAGCGTGAGCAACATGAAAACGCCAATGGCACTGGGCACGACGACGTCGCGAAAAGATTGCTTGTTCATGGCAGGGCTTCTGATGGCCAGCGCCCATCGTAACGGACTGGCCATGATGAGTCTGTGCTTCACGGTATCGAAGCACCGGCTTCAAACGGACCGTGCATGTGAGGCGTCTCCCGCAGGAAGGAAAAACGTCCGCGCCAGGCGCAACCCACTTCCGCCCCGAACATTCCCGATCTGCACGATGGCAAATTGGTATCAATCAATCATTGACCTTTTAACTGGTAGCATGCTACCAATGCAGCTACGGGCTATCCGTTTCTCGTGGGGGAGCGTCATGGACATGTATCTATCGCCGTATGCACGCCGTTACATCTGCCTGGCCGTTGCCGTGGCCATGGCCTGTCCGCTGGGACTAATGGCCAAGGACAGCGGTCAGGAACAAACGGTTCCACCGATGGCTGGCAAGACCGACACGCAGGCGCGTGGCCATATTCCTGCTACCGCCAAAACCCAGGCCACCCAAAGGGAAGTGACGCGGCTCAGCACCATCATCGTGACGGCCGACAAGCGCAGCGAGCCGTTGCAGTACGTCCCCATGGCCGTGTCGGTGCTGACGCAGGATCAGCTTTCCCGCCAGAGCGCCACCAGCTTTGCCGACTACGTGGCCCAGGTTCCCGGCCTGAACGCCATCTCCTCGGGCGAGGGTTGGACCCAGCTGGTCCTTCGCGGCATCACCTCGGGAAGCCACCAGCCCAACGCAACCGTGGGCACATACATTGACGACACACCGTACGGTTCCAGCACCATTTACGCGGCCGGCAGCATGCTGACGCCGGACATCGATCCCAGCGACGTGCAGCGCATCGAAGTGCTGCACGGACCGCAAGGCACGCTCTATGGATCAAACACGCTGGGCGGCCTGATCAAGTTCGTCACGACACCCCCGGATACGACTCAGGCCAGCGCGCATGCCGATGTCGACGTCAACAGCGTGTCCGGCGGCGGCAGCGGTTTTGGCTCGCATGCGATGGTGAACATCCCGCTGGTGGCCGACACGCTCGGTTTGCGCGTCAACGCGTATGCCCGCACCGATCCGGGTTACATCGACAACGTCAGCACCGGCCAATCGGAAGTGAACAAGGCCGAGGTTCGCGGAGGGCGCGCGCAAGTGCTGTGGACTCCTAACGACAAGGTCTCGGTACGCTTCTCAGCGCTGGCGCAGAACCTGAGCAGCAATGGCGTGGCCAATGGTGGCATCGACCTCGATCCGGCCACGCTGCAGCCGGTCTACGGCTGGAACAAGCAGGCGCGCGCCGCCGGCACCGGCCTGTTCAAGGTGAAGTACCGCCTCTACGACTTGTCGGTCAAGGCCGACTTCGGCTGGGCCAAGCTGGTTTCCACCAGCAGTTACGGCACCTTGCGACTGAATGAAAACGTCGACAACACTGCTCTTTACGGCCCGCTGCTGAACCCGATGTTTGGCCTGTCAAACGGCGGTTATGCGGAGGTCCAGCCGATTGCGCTGAACAAGGTCACGCAGGAACTCCGCCTGCAGTCGCCCGAAGACCAGACTTGGGAATGGCGCACCGGCCTGTTCTTCACCCACGAACGCACCGTGGACCAGCAGGACATGGCGACCTTCGACGCCACTACCGGGACGCCGATCGCCTTGCCGACCATCGCTCATGTCTCCGTGGGACCGGCACTGTTCACGGAATGGGCCGGCTATGGCGACCTGACCTGGCACCCCACGTCCAAGCTGAGCGTGCTGGTCGGCGCCCGTTACAGCAACGACCGCACCACGTATTCGCAAACCAGCACGGGTCTGCTCATCGGCGACACGGACTTCACTTCGCGCAGCAGCGATCACCCGGTCACTTATCTCGTCAATCCCAGCTACAAGTTCACCGACAACGTCATGGCTTATGTGCGCGTGGCCTCCGGCTTCCGCCCCGGCGGCGCCAACGTCGGTGTCTCGCCCGGATTGGGTGCACCACTGACCTTTGAGCCGGACAAGCTGGTCAACTACGAGCTGGGCCTGAAGACGATGATGCTCGACGGGCGCATGAGCCTCGACGTTGATGCCTTCTACATCGACTGGTCCAAGGTTCAGCTGACGTCCGTCGTCGGCGGCATCGGCTTCCTCAGCAACGGCGGCAAGGCCATTAACCAAGGCTTCGAGGCAAGCTGGCGGCTTCATCCGCTGCGTGGCCTCACTCTGTGGTCAAACGCCTCCTACACGGACGCCAGCCTCGCCAAGGACAATCCGACAGGCAGTGTTTACGGCCTCAAGGGCAATCCCCTGCCGTACGTGCCGAAGTGGAGTGCCAACCTGGGTGCCGACTACAACTTCCCGATGGGCAGTTGGTCCGGCTTCGTGGGCGGCAACTTCAGCTACGTCGGCCGGCGCGCCGGGGAGTTCAACCAGATTCCCGCACCGCGCGTCTACCTGCCTGCCTACAACAATATCGATCTGTATGCGGGCGTGAATCTCGGCGACTGGAGCGTCAAGGTCTACGCCAAGAACCTGGCCAACCGGCACGGCATCACCTCGGTATGGCCGGAGACGCTGAACCCCGTGGGCAGCCCGTTCAATGCCACGGTGCAAACGCCGCGCACGGTCGGTGTGACGGTCAGCGTCGATTTCTGAGTCGCCGCTTGCTGAAGCCGGACGCACAGCCCTGTAGGAGCGGCTTCAGCCGCGATGCTTTTCAGGCTTTTCGGGCGCCATGCCAAAAGCATCGTGGCTGAAGCCGCTCCTACAAGTCGCTCCTGCCACGGAAAGCTGAGAGGCATTGAACGAAATGACGAGCAAGCTCCTGCCAGGCACCAAGGGAATTCACGCATGAACCGAGCATTGAGAGGCCTGGTCGCCTTGGTCGCCAGCGTCGGCCTGAGTGTGGCGATGGCACAGTCGACTGCATTGCCACCCTCGCCCGCTGTCAACGCGTCCACGAATAGGCCGGCGGCAGATGCTCCGGCAATGACGCAGCAAGATCTCGGGTCCTTCTTCGATGGCCTGATGCCGTACGCACTTCGTCGCGACGACATCGCCGGTGGCGTGGTGGTCGTGGTGAAGGACGGCAAGGTGCTGTTCGCCCGTGGTTACGGCTATGCCGACCTGGCCACCCGCACGCCGGTATCGCCGGACGCCACGCTGTTCCGGCCCGGCTCCACCTCCAAGCTGTTCACCTGGACGGCGGTGATGCAGCTGGTGGAACAAGGCAAGTTGAGCCTGGATCGCGACGTCAATGACTATCTCGACTTCCACATCCCGGCCTGGCACGGCAAGCCGATCACCTTGCGCGAGCTGATGACGCATACCGCAGGCTTCGAAGACGTTACCCGTGGCCTGATGCCGGCGTCACCCAAGGACCTGAACCTTCAGCGCTACCTGAAGGATCGGCTGCCGACACGCATCTTTCCGCCCGGCAAGATCGTGGCCTATTCCAACTATGGCTGCGGACTGGCCGGCTACATCGTGCAGCGGGCTTCTGGCGAACCCTTCGCGCAGTACATCGAACAGCACATCCTGCAGCCACTGGGAATGAGCCATTCAACCTTCGCGCAACCCCTGCCGCCGGCGCTGGCGCCGCTGATGTCCAAGGGTTATCTGCGCGCTTCCGACGGCAAACCACAACCGTTCGAACTGATCGATCCCCCGCCGGCCGGCGCGATGAGCACGACGGCGACGGACATGGCGAAATTCATGATCGCCCAGCTGCAGGATGGTCGCTACGGCGACGCGCAAATCCTGCAACCTGCCACCGTCAGGCTGATGCACAGCCAGCAATACGCACCCGCGCCCGGCATGCCCGGCTTCGACCTGGGTTTCTACCAGGAAAACCGCAACGGCCTGCGCATCATCGGTCACGCCGGCGACACCATGTTGTTCCACAGCGACCTGCACCTGCTGCTGGATAAGGACGTGGGCCTGTTCCTCTCATTCAACAGTGCCGGCAATCCCACGGCCGGCGGCACCCTGACGCTGCGACGGGCGATCTTCCACGCCTTTCTTGATCGCTACTTCCCGACCCCGTTGCCCGTGCAGGCGCCGGCACCGCTGAGCGCAAGCGCCGACGCGACCAAGGTAGCCGGCTGGTACCAGACGTCACGACGCAACGACAGCGCAATGCGTCTGTTCAATCTGCTTTCGCAGTTCCATGTCGCCGCATCGTCGGATGGCACCTTGACGGTGTCGCCCATGCTCAGCAACGACGCCGGTGAACCGTTGCGCTGGCGCGAAGTCGCACCGCTGAAGTACCGCGAAATGAACGGCAGGGATCGGCTGAGCTTCGTCGCGGACGCAGACGGCCACATCCGTTACTGGACCACTACCTACATCGCCCCCGTCATGGTGTTCCAGCGTGTTTCCGCTGCACGTAGCAAGGGCACCGCAATGCCGCTCGCGGGGCTGTCCCTGCTAATCCTGCTGACAACACTGGCGACGTGGGGCCTGGGCTGTTGGCAGCGTCACCATTACCGGGCCACGCTGGAACTGCTACCGGCCCTGCGTCGCAGCCGCCTGTTCTCGCGGCTGGGCGCGCTGGCGCTGTTCGTCGATCTGACAGGCTGGCTCGTGCTGGCCGCAACCATCGGCACGCATCCGACGCTGCTACTGCAAGGCACTGCTGCGCCATGGATGACGGCGCTGTACGTCTTCGGCGTGGTTGCGCTGCTCGGCGCACTTGCTGTCGTGTTGCATGCAATCAACAGCTGGCGCCTGGGATCACGCAGCCTGCGTGTGCGGCTAGGCGAGACACTGCTCGCGCTCGCTGCGCTCTATCTCGGCTGGTTCATCCTGGTCTTCGGACTGGTGAGCTTCAACACGCACTTCTGACAAGGAATGATGATGACAAACCGCCGTCATCCAGCGCTCAAGCTGAGCGCGCACATCGAAAAGCTGCCGCTCAAGCAGCCATTCCATATCACCGGCTACACCTTCACCGCCTGCGACGCGCTGGTGGTGACCTTGCGCGACGGCGAATGCAGCGGCCGCGGCGAGGGGCTTGGCGTCTATTACCGTCACGACACGCCAAGCACGATGCTGCAGCAAGTCGAGCAGCTGCGCGACACCATCGAGCAAGGCATCACGCGCGAGCAGTTGCTGGAGCTACTACCAGCCGGTGGCGCACGCAATGCCGTGGACTGCGCATTGTGGGAACTGGAGGCCAGCCGCGCGAATACTTCCGTCTGGCAGCTTGCCGGCCTGCGCCGACCCGAATCACTGCTGACCACCTACACGCTCAGCGCCGATGAGCCCGAGGTGGTCGGCGCCACTGCGCGCAGTTTCGTCAATGCTCGCGCACTCAAGCTCAAGCTCACCAATGACCCACTCAATGTCGAGCGCGTGCGCGCCGTACGCGCCGCCTGCCCCGACGCATGGTTGATGGTGGACGCCAACCAGGGCCTAACGCGCGAGTCGTTGACGCGCATGCTGCCCACCTTTGTGGAAGCCCGCGTGGCTGTGGTCGAACAACCGTTCCCGATCGGCAACGAGAGCTGGTTTGACGGGCTGAACTATCCCATCCCGCTGGCCGCCGACGAGAGCGTGCAGGACCGCACCGACCTGCATGGGCTCGAAGGTCGCGTGCAGGTGATCAACATCAAGCTGGACAAGTGCGGCGGCCTCACCGCTGGCCTCACGCTAGCCCGCGAGGCCAGCGCGCTCGGCTTCCGGCTGATGGTCGGCAACATGGGCGGCTCGTCGCTGTCGATGGGGCCGGCCTTCGTGCTGGGATCGTTATGTTCTGTGGTCGACCTGGACGGTCCGATGTTCATTCAGGCCGACCGTGAGCCCGGGGTCAGCTACCGCGACGGGCACGTGTGGTGCCCGGACGCGGTCTGGGGCGGATCGCATACCATCGCCGCATGAAGCATTCGGACACGACCCGACCCACGGCACGCGAGCGTCAATTCCTCGGCCATCCGCTCGGCCTGAGCGTGCTGTTCCTGACCGAGATGTGGGAGATGTTCTCCTTCTTCGGCATGCGCGCGCTGCTGGTCTACTACATGACCATGCGGCTGGATTTCGGCCAGGAATACGCCTCGATGGTATATGGGGCCTACGCGGCCTTCGTCTATTTCACCCCGGTGTTCGGCGGCATGGCGACGGACCGCTGGCTGGGCAAGCGGCGAGCGGTGATCATTGGCGCATCCACCATGGCGCTGGGCCATTTCATGATGGCCTCCGAGGCGCTGTTCTATCCCGCCCTGGTCACCATCGCTCTGGGCAACGGCCTGTTCCTGCCCAGCCTGGCCAGCCAGATCAAGGGGCTGTACCGCGAGGGTGATCCGCGCAGCAAGAGCGCCTACAACGTCTATTACGTAGGTGTGAACCTGGGGGCGTTTCTGGCACCACTGGTGTGCGGCTTCCTGGGGGAAGCCTATGGCTGGCACTGGGGCTTCACCGCCGCCGGTATCGGCATGCTGGCGTCGCTGGTGATCTATCTCGCCGGAAGCCGGCATCTGCCGCAGGAGTCTCCACCCACGGCAAAGACCCAGACATCGCGTATGCCACTGGATCAATCCGTACGGCGACGACTTGTCTTTCTTGCCGGCATTGCCGCCATCGTCGTGGTGTTTCGCGGTGCATACGAGCAGGTGGGCAACACCATTGCACTGTGGGCGGAAGTGGGCGTGAACCGGCAGGTCACCGCCGGCTGGAGCATTCCGATGGCCTGGTTCCAGGCACTGGATCCGCTGGTGGTCTTCGCGGCCACGCCGTGGCTGGTGGCACGCTGGACGCGTTTGGCGAAGCATGGCGTGGACACGCCATCGCTGCACAAGATGGCATTCGGCGCGGCCATCGTCGGCTTGTCCTATCTGCTGCTCGCCGCCGTCGCCGCGTGGAGCGAGGCACAAGGCATGCGCGCCCATTGGACGTGGCTGGTGGGGTGGTTCGTGCTGATGACGCTGGGCGAGCTGTACATACTACCGGTGGGTCTGGGCCTGTTCGGTCGCATGGCGCCGGAAGGCTTCGGTGCAACGTGCATCGCGCTCTGGTTCTTCGCCGGCTTTTTCGGAAACCTGCTCGCCGGCGCGCTAGGCACGTTATGGAGCGTGCTGTCCCACGGTGACTTCTTCCTGGTGATCGGTTGCGTCGCCGGTTTCGCCGCGGCGTTGCTGTTCATCGTCGGTGTTCGCGTGAAGCGCAAGGAAAAGCGCGATAATCCAGATCTGACCACCACGGTTTCGCAATGAGCTGACTTCGATGGCCAAGGATTTAAAGCAAAAACTCATGGATCACTGGGAGCGCTTCACCGCCTCCGAGCAGAAGGTCGCCACCTACCTGATTCACAACATCGCCGACCTGCCTTTCGAAACGGGCGCATCACTGAGCAAGCGTGTCGGCGTGAGCCCGATGACTATCGGGCGTTTTGTGCGAACCCTGGGTTACGAAGGCCTGAACGAGTTGAAAGAGGCGTTCCGGGTCGACAGCAGCTGGCGGCATTTCTACTCGCAGCCGAAGCAACCCAGGGACAGCGATCCGATCACCTCGCACCTGCTGGCGGAGACCCGCGCGCTGGACAGCGTGCACGAGCTGGCCCGCAGCAAGGAATGGAAAGCGATCATCCAGTTGCTGGTGTCGGCCGACCGGGTCTCGGTGGCAAGTTTCCAGCACAGCACCTTCCTTGGCCTTGGCCTGGCGAAGTTGTTGCAACAGGTGCGCCCGCACGTGGCCTTCAACGATGGCTCGGACGGAGCCTACGTCGACATGCTGCTGGACTCGACGAAAAACAGCTGCGTGGTCCTGATCGACCAGCGCCGCTACTTCAAGCAGTTCCGCGACGTGGCCGAGCATGTAGCACGGCGCGGGATTCCGCTGGTGCTGATCACCGATGTCGAATGCCACTGGGCGCGTGAGCTCACGCCCCACTCGCTGATGATCCCGGCGAGCGAGATGTGGCACAGCTACAGCGCGATGTCGAGCCTGATCAGCCTTATCGTCGCCCTGGTCATCGATGAAAGCGATGCCGTCATGGAACGGCTGAGCGAGATCAACGAACTCCGGCAGGACCTGGTCGGCTATGTCGGCCCGCTGCCCGGCAAGACACGGAAACGTGCGAAGAAATAGCTGCGGTCATGTGCAGTCTCAAGGCAACGCTGGCGAGAAGGACCTCGCCCCTCGCGACGTGGGTCAGTCGCATGCGGCGCATCCGAACCTGACGGGAGCGGATTGTCCAAGAAGGACTCGGTCACAGACGGATCACAAGCAACAAGAAACCCAAGATTTTCCGGGGGTTCTGGGCGAATCCTGGACAAATTGCCATAAAGTGGCAGAAATAACCGTCAAATAGTGTCTGGATGACGGCCCCGTTGACACGATATGCCTGAAACTTTCAGGCATATCGTGTCACGCGTGCGAATTCACCCAGAGCTCCATGAGCTTCCAAGCCATATGGGGCATGGGTTGCATGGGATTCTTCTGCCTTGCATCGGTACGTAGCCACCCAGCAAGTTATGCCTCCCAGGGGGGGGACATCCCTGTCAGAGGAGTGAAGCGGTCATCCGATAACCCATTGCTCGGTACCCACGCTGACGCCTGTCCCACATGCGGAGCAAGGCCGGATGACCCGTATCCACGAAATCGATGACGCGCACGTCGGCCTTGCTGGCGTGTTCGCGGTGTAGCCGGCCAGCGTACTGCTGCAGCGTACCTTTCCACGATATCGGCATGGCCAGTACCAGCGTGTCGAGCGGCGGATGATCGAACCCTTCGCCCACCAGCTTGCCAGTGGCGAGCAGAACACGCGGCGCATCTGCTGGTAACCCAGCGAGTTCCATGATCGCCGTGGCGCGCTGTTTCTTCGACATCCGCCCGTGCAGAATGAAAGGCTTCGGCACCCGACCTAGCAGGGCCGTGGCAACGGCATCGAGGTGATCGGTACGCTCGGTCAGTACGAGCACTTTGCGACCTTGAACGAATGCATTCTGGACAGCCTGCGCAATCGCTGCCGTCCTATTAACGTCGTTGGCAAGATGGCGAAACACATCTTGTATGCCTGCCTCTTGAGGGAGGTCGATGGGCTTGTCGAGCAAACATGGAACGACTTCCAGATCGTGCGGCGCCGTTGCCGGCTGGGTGGCGACGTGACGCATCGGGCCACATTGCATGAAGACGATCGGTTGCTGACCATCCCGTCGAACGGGTGTGGCGGTCAGTCCGAGTACGTACTTAGCCTTAACCCGTTTCAGGGTCATATCGAACGACAAAGCGCCGACGTGGTGACATTCATCAACGATGACCTGTCCATAGTTTTCGACCAGCGCGTTGACCTCATCGCGCCTCGCCAGTGACTGGATCACAGCGACATCGATCTTGCCTGTGGGCTTGGGCTTTCCGCCGCCGATGGTGCCGACCACCCCCTTGCCAACACCGAGAAAGAGTTGCAGGCGTTCCTGCCATTGCTTGAGTAGCTCGGTGCGATGCACCAGCACCAACGTGTTGACACCTCGCTGGGCGATCATGGCAGCTGCGGTGACGGTTTTGCCGAAGGCCGTGGGCGCGCACAACACGCCGGTATCGTGTTGCAGCATGGCAGCGGCGGCAGCTTCCTGGTCGGCACGCAGCGTACCCGCGAAAGCCAGCTCGATCGGCTCGCCCTCAAAGCGCTCATCCTGCAGATCGCATTGGATCCCGTTGAATGCGAGCAGCTCCATGGCTGCATCCAGACAGCCACGCGGCAACGCAATGTGATTTGGATAATTCTCCGCACAGCCAATGACACGCGGCTTGTCCCACACGGCAAACCGCATGGCCTGCGCCTTGTAGAACTCGGGGTTCTGGAAGGCTGCGAGGCGGATCAGGCGGTTGGCCAGCGATTGCGGGAGTTGCGCCTTCTCGAAGTAGACGAGGTTGGCCAAGGTGACTGTCAGCTTGGCCGCCGGCAGCGGCCCTGCCAGCTTGCCGGTCGGTATCGCCGATCGCCTCCAAGGCTCCTTGTGGTCTTCCTCGTCGATAAACGTCACATCCAGTGGATGCACGCCGCCGGTCGCGCGAAGAATGATCGGCTCGATGTCATGCGCGGGCATAGGGCTAATGGAAGCCAGGAAAGCCCACTGGTCGGGGTACGGCTGGAACGTGCGATCAACGAAGACGCTGCAGCCACGGTCTCGCGATTCTTTCTGCAGCGGCAGGGCGATCAGGTTGCCGAAACCACCCTTGGGCATCGTGTCCTGGTTGGGAAATAGCCGATCGTAGGAGGTAAGCCTCAGTTGCCGGGTTCGCGCACATGCATGGCTGATGATGGCCGACCCGAGCCGCCGTGCGTCGCGCGCCGGTACAGGGCCAGCGAAAAACACCCAGGCATGTGCGCCGTTGCCAGACCGCGAAACCTCCAGCGCAACAGGAACGCCCAGATCCTCGCAGGACTGTGCAAAGGCCAGGATGTCGTCCTTCCATTCCGCCTCGTCAAAATCGGCAGCCAGGAAGTGGCATGTCTCGTTGGGCATCAAGGGGTAGACGCCGACCGTATGCTTGCCTGCAAGATGGTCATAGAGCACGTTGTCCAGCAGCGGAAGCAGTTGTCGATGACGGCAATCCGAGCACTTGATACGCGGTTTTTCGCAAACACCTGCGCGCCATTCATTTGCGCATGCGGGTGAATACCCGGATTTCCCCGTGGATTTGCTGGCCCATCGAACGGGATAGACATCGGTGCGCCCTCGAAACAGGCGGCGGAACAATGCCACTTTTTCCATGGTGCCAAGTGATGACGATTCGACTTCTGGCGGGATGGAGCGCACAGGCTTCGGCGGGGATGGCAATCGCCAGTCAATGCCGTTCGCCTCTAGCAGTGAGACCAGTCGGGTGATTTCAGTCTGCAGTGCCGCCATGGAATCGCTGTTCGTCATGGATCATCCACCTTGCTGGCTCCCAACCGTCGCAGGGCATGATACGGCGCGGGAGCACATTACAGCCTCCCTGATCGACGGAGGAAACCGCGATGTGCAGCACATTGAGTAACGATTCCCTAGTCTGAAGCCCTGTTTGGGATTCAAGCCGCGTCGACAAGGCCGGCACTTGTCTGGGGCGTGGAAAGCTATTCGCATCGTAGACAGCCGGACAGTCCTAATGGACCGAGCCATAACGAAAAAATGGCAATTCGTGTCAGAGCCCGAGACGGCATAAAGTGTCAAAAGTGACACTTTATGGTGATTTGTCCAATCCGGATTCTGCCGGATTCCAAGATGGTGCGCCCGGAGGGATTCGAACCCCCGACCAATGGCTTCGGAAGCCACTACTCTATCCGGCTGAGCTACGGGCGCATGGTGCGGCGACCGCCGTCACGATGGGTGAACCCGGGGGGTTCACGGACGGCGGAGGCGCAGTATAGCGAAGTTGAAGGGGATCGCCCATGTGGGCGATCCCGTTTGATTTTTTGTGCGTGCGAAGCGCTGTCGCAGGCGGCCCCTCACCCCAACCCTCTCCCCGAAGGGAGAGGGAGACAAGCTCGGGCGATCAGAGGGCCTTGAGCAACGGGCCCAGGGTGTCGGGCTTGCGGGTGTCGCGGACCAGGTGCGGGTACTTCAGGCCATCGTGGTAGTCGATGCGGATGGTCTTGTACTCGTCGAAGTTCTTCACCAGCAGCTCGATCGGCTGGCTCTTGTCCTTCGCCGCGGCGGTGACCGCATCACGCAGGTCGTCGCTGCTGTAGTCGTGGCCGTTCACCGCCACGATGCTCATGCCCGGCGACAGGCCGGCCTTGAACGCGGGGCCGTCCCACAGCACGTCGCCGATCTGGCCGCCCTTGCCCACCGACACGCCCAGCGAGTAGGTGAGGTTGGCGGAGTGGCGACGCGCCTCGATGGCCTTGATCGCGTCGGATGGCTTGTCGGTGTAGACCAGCTTCCAGCCATGCGACTCGATGCCGCCGATCAGCGGGCCGTGGCCATCCAGGCGGCTGCGCAGGTAGGGCGCCCAGTCGAACGGGGCGATGCCGTTGAGCGTCTTGACCACGTCGTCGAAGGTGTACGGGTTGACCGTCCACGAGCCGTTGTCCATGCCGAAGAACGCCTTGGCGAAGTCGTCGATGGACTTCTTGCCGTGGCTGAGCTCGCGCAGCTTGCCGTCCACGTCCAGCCAGATCATCTGGCCAGCCGAGTAGTAGTCCTCACTGGACTGGTAGTTGCGGTACGGCAGCGGCGCGCGCTGGGCGATGGTCGGATCGTTGGTGGTGTCCTGCACGTTGCGCCAGCTGGCCAGGCCCGGGCGGCCCTTGTCGTAGGTGGCCGCCACGTAGGCCCACATGTCGTGCGCCTGCTCGGTGTCCCACAAGCCGGAACGGGCCGCGATCACGTGGCCCCAGAACTGGGTCTGGCCCTCGTACACCCACAACAGGGTGTCGCCCATCGGCACGTTGAAGTTCGGCGTGGCCAGGTCGGCACCGCGGCGATACTTGCCGTCCCAGGAGTGGTTGAACTCGTGTGAGAACAGGTCGCGGCTCAGCGCGTTCTTCTTCCACGCGGTGAAGAAATCGGGCGAGGTACCGTCCTCGCTGGAACGATGGTGCTCCAGGCCGTTGCCGCTCATCTTGTCGCTGAGCGAGACCAGGAAGTCGTAATGGTTGTAATGGTGGGCGCCATACAGCTTGTACATCTGCTGCACCATGTTGCGGAACAGCTTGACCTGTTCGGGCGTGACTTCCAGGTCCTTCGCTGCGTCGGCGACGATGTCCATGTGCACCGGCGCCTTGGCGCCCGGGTCCAGATCGATGCGCTTGAAGTACTTGCCGGCATAGATCGGCGAGTCGACCAGGTCGTCGTAGTTGATCGGCTTGTAGTGCACGGTGTTGCCGTCGCGCGAAGCCACGTCCAGCGCGGTGCCGGCCTGCCAGCCGGCCGGGAAGGTGACGCTGGGCTGCGTCTGCACCTGCTTGGCGTAGTAGCCGGCCGGATACAGCGACACCGTGTTCCACTGCAGATTGAGCATTTCCGGCGTCATCACCACGCGGCCTTCGCGGGTGCTCTGCGGCGACAGGAACTGGAAGTCCACTTCAACCGAGCTGGCGCCCTGCGGCACGTCGATCTGGAAAGCGTAGACGTTGTACGGATCGCGCTTCCAGGTCAGCGTCTTGCCGTTGGCCTTCACCACCAGGCCGGCCAGCTTGTCGATCGGACCGGTGGGCGAGTGGTGCCCGGGAATCCACTGCGGATAAAGCAGGGTCAGCGGGCCGGGCACGGCCGGCACCACTTCATGCACGCGGAAGATGCGATGGGCGAGATCGGTGGCGTCGACGTGGATCTGCAGCGCACCGGGGGTGTACGGCGTGTTCTGCGGTGCCGGCACGTCGGCGTGGCTGGGAAGGGCAACGAGACCGAACCCGGCGGCGACCAGGGCGGCAAGAAGTGGCGTGGCTTTCAAGGGACTCTCCTGACAACGAACCCATCGCAAAAGATTGCGACGGCAGACAAGGGTCCGATGCTAGCCCGCGCCTGAGCGCGGGCTCCCCTGCCAGAGGTCATGTACAGGACGAGCCGGCGGCTGGCGCACCGGCCGCCGAAGTTCATTTCTTCAGCGGCGCCACGATGGCCCCGATCAGGTCCTTGCCGCCGGCGCGTACCAGGTGCGGATAGCGCAGGCCACCGTGGTAGTCGATCGTCACCGTGTTGTAGACGTCGATGTTCTTCACCAGCAGGGTGATCGGTGCGCTGCCGGTCTTGGCCGCCTTCACCGCATCCTTCAGACGCTCGGACGAGAAGTCCTTGCCGTCCACCGCCACGATGGTCAGCCCCGGCACCAGGCCGGCCTTGAACGCCGGGCCATTCCACTGCACGTCGTAGATGCTGCCGCTGCTGGAAGCGGACAGGCCGATCGAATAGGCCATGTTGGCGCCGTGGCGGATGCTTTCCATCGCCTTGGTCGCGGCATTCGGCTTGTCGGTGTAGACCAGCTTCCAGCCACCACGGTCGATGCCCTTCTCCGGCAGGTTCGGACCGGTGTAATCCAGTCGCGCCCGCAGGAACGTTGCCCAGTCGAACGGCTGCACCTGGTTGAGCGTGTGGATCACGTCGTCGAAGGTATAGGTCTTGGTGACGTAGCTGCCGTTGTCCATGCCGTAGAAGGCACGCGCGAAATCATCCAGCGAATGCTTGCCGCCGCTGAGTTCGCGGATCTTGGTATCCACGTCCAGCCACAGCAACTGGCCTTCCGGATAGAAATCGGTGCCGCGGCGCCAGTTGGCCCAGCCGCCACCGCCGTAATAGGTCAGCGGCGCGGCGTCGGCGGTGTCCTGCAGCGAACGCCAGGCGCGACCGGTGCGCGCGCTCATCGACGCGTCCATGTTGGCCATGACATCGCGGTATTGCGCCGGCGTCCACAGGCCCGAGCGTGCGGTGAGCACACTGCACCAGTAATCGGTGAGGCCCTCGTACACCCACAGCAGATCGTCCTGTTCCTTCACGTTGAAATTGGGCGTCCACAAATCGGCCGGACGGCGGAACTTGCCGTTCCACGAATGCACGTACTCGTGCGTCATCAGGCTCGCCGCCAGCGTGTGCATGTCGTCGTTGGTGAAGAAGTCGGCCGGCAGGCGATCATCGCTGGACTGGTGATGCTCCAGACCGAAGTGGCCGGTGTGGTCGGACAGCGTGAGCAGGAAGTCGTAGTGGTCGTAATGGTGCGAGCCGAACAGCAGGCCGGTCTGCTTCACCATCGAGCGCTGTTCGTCAAGCTGCTTGGTGGTCAGCTTCACGTCGTCGGCCGCGTCGCCCACCACGTTCAGATGCACCGGTACCCTGGCGCCGGGCGCCAGGTCGACGCGGTCGAAATGCGTGCCGGCGATCAGCGGCGAATCGACGAAGTTGTTGAAGGTCACCGGCTTGAAGGTGATGGCGTTGCCGGCCTGGCTTTCCACCTGCAGCGCCGTGCCGAACTTCCAGCCTTGCGGCAATTCCACGGTCGGCTGGATGTGGATCTGGCTGGAATAATGCCCGGCCGGATAGAAGGCCACCTGGTTGAATTCCACGTCCACGAAATTCGGCGTGGACGAGGCGCTGGCGCCGAACAGGCTGCCCTGCCCCGGTGCCGGCGACAGGAACTGGAACGACACGTCGAGCTGGCTCACGCCCGCGGGTACGTCAAGGTTGATCGCGAACATGTCGCGCAGGTCGCGCCGCCACGGCAACTGCTTGCCGTTGGCGGTGATGATCAGGCCGGCGACGTTCTGGATCGGGCCGGATGGCGCATGCTCGCCGGGGATCCACTCCGGATACAGCAGCGTGAACGGGCCGGATTTCACCGGAATCGTCTCGTGCACGCGGAAGATCCGCTTCGCCGCATCGGTGAGATCGACCTTGACCGCCAGCGTGCCCGGATACGGCTGGTCCACCGGCGCCGGGCGCGAGGCATCCTGCGCGAACGATGCCGCAGACAACGACAAGGCCCCGATCACCGCAACGGCGATCAGACTGGAACGAAAGGCAGGGATTTTCACGCGAAGACTCCGGACTGACGCCAGTTCACGCGGGCGTCCGCGTTACCGGCAAGAAATGCATCGGGCACCGCGAGGCGACGGCCGACAGTGACCGGACGATGGTAGATCGAAGGTCACGCCGCTCACCCTGCCAGAGGTCATGTCGACGCATCGCAGGGTCTTGCGTCCACGCGCAATCTCCAAACGATCCATGTCGAATTGAGGAACGCTCGGGTCGGCGCGACCGCGACCGGCTCTACGCTTGGGCACCCGCGACGGCACGTCCCGTCGTCGCCCACTTGAGGCGCCAGCGACGGATCGGCCGCTCGATGACGTGCAGCGAGAACGCTGCCCACAGCATGGTGGCGACCAGGGCCAAGGCCAGTGCCGGCAGGAATGGAATGATGCCTTGCTGTACCAGCTGAAATGCCCACAGCAGCATGCTCAGGTGCACCAGATAAATCGCATACGTTGCATCACTCAACCACGCCCAGCAGGCACAGACCCGCGCCGACGCATGGCGCAATCCCAGCAACATCGGCACCAGCAGTGCCACGCCCAACTGCAGCGCGTCGAACACGAAGGTGCGCGCAAACCAGCCGCGCAACTCAAACCCGCGCACGATCAGCGTCCACCAGAGCAACACGCCCACCAGCACGGCCGCGCCAGCCAGACCCAGCGCGATCCGGTGACGATCCAGCCATGGCATGCGCCGCACGGCCACCGCCATGACCACACCGCTGGCAATCGCATCCAGCCGCAACAGCGCGATCTTGCGCACCCATGCATCCCATGGCAGTCCTGTCGGCATGCAAGCGCGCGCCAGCAACGGCAGCACGAGGAACCCCACCAGCACCGCGTACAGGCCACGCATGCCCCAACGCGCTGCAGCCGCCAATGACAGCGCGCCAAAGGCCAGGTAGAACCACACCTCGATCGCCAGCGACCAGGACACGCCAAACCAATTGTCGCCCGACATCGGCCAGGCGAAATTCTGTGTCAGCGTGAAGTAATGCATGAACATGCCCGCAGCCATCGGATGCGTGGGCGGATCCACCAGCGCCAGCACGATCAGCCACAGCAAGTACGTCGGCAGCACGCGCAGCAGACGGCGCAGGGTGAAGCCACGCCAGGCTCGAAAGCCTGGGCCAGCCTCGACGATGCGCAGGAGCATGCCGCCGATCAGATAGCCGCTCAGCACGAAGAACCCGGCAAGCCCGAAGGGGCCGGCGACGAACATCAGATCCGCATGGGGAAGGTGCCAGTGCACCGCGGCGAACAGACCGAAATGCGATAACAGCACACAGGCGGTGGCGGCCACCCGCAGTACATCCAGCCCGAGGCTGCGCCGCGCTTGCCCGTTCACCATGCTCCCCGCCCTTGTCGTGCTGCACTGTCCGGCAGGGTAGCGCAACCGGCCCAGAAGACGGCAGACCCGGCGAAGCCCGATGCCAACCACGATCGTTCCGCATCTCCGACACGCGGATTCGGACGACTATTACCGGAACCGCCGGCTCCGAGTCTTCGGCTCAACGATATGATGCCCAGCGGCTTTCAATACGCCAAACGCCCCGAGTGAGTGGACACCTCGGGGCGTTTGGCGTGCGTTCGACGCATGCTTGCTACAGGCATGCAAACGAACTGGACGCTATCAATCATCCACCTTGCTGTGCCGTATGCCGTAGCAGAAGTAGATCACGCAACCCAGCACCATCCAGATCACGAAGCGCTCGAAGGTGATCGCCGGCAGGCCGCCGATGCGGTGCCAGCCATGAACGCCCATCCACGGCACGCCGAAGATCAGCAGCAGCGAGAACAGCACGCCCAGCGGCGAGATGATCCAGATCGCCGGAGTGCGGAAGGCGCGCTTGATCTGCGGCTTGCGCACACGCAGGATCAATACTGCCGTGCAGATCACGATGAAGGCCGACAGCGTGCCGATGTTGACCAGCTCGGCCACCTCGCCGATCGGCAGCAGGCCGGCGACCACCGCGATGAACACACCGAGGATCATGGTCGGCCGATGCGGCGTGCCGTACTTCGGATGGATCTTGGCGAACCATGTCGGCAGCAGGCCATCGCGTGCCAATGCGAACCAGATGCGCGCCGCACCCAGCATGAAAGCGAACAGCACGCTGGTGATGCCGGCAATCGCCGCGACATTGATCACGCCACGCACCCAGTTGAGGTGCAGCGCCTTGAACGCCGCATCCACCGGGGCCGGGCTGTTCAATTCGGGATATGGCACCATGCCGGTGAGCACCATCGACACCGCGAGGTACAGCACCATCGACACCACCAGCGACAGCAGCACGGCGCGCGGCAGGTCGCGCTGCGGATTGCGCGATTCCTCGGCGGCCGTGGTCAGCGTGTCGTAACCGAATACCGCGAAGAACACCACGCTGGAAGCGGTCAGCACGCCGCTCCAGCCGAAATGCGTTTCGCCATCCGCACCGCTGGTCGCGGCGGGAATGAACGGGTGCCAGTTGGCCGTGTCGACATAGAACGCGCCGACGCCGATCACCAGGACCACGCCGATCACCTTGATCGCCACGATCGCGGTATTCGCACGCGCGCCCCATTCGGTTTTCACCGTCAGCATCCACGCGATCAGCAACGAAATGCCCGCAGCGATCACGTTGAACACGTGGCCGTCGCCCGAACCCGGCGCACCTTGTGCCCATGCGGGCAGCGAAAGTCCGGTGAGCTGCAACAGCAAGGCCTGCACGTAGCCGGACCAGCCGATCGCCACCACCGCCACGATCAAGGCGTATTCCAGCAGCAGATCCCAGCCGATGATCCATGCCACCAGTTCGCCCAGCACCGCATACCCATAGGTATAGGCGCTGCCGGTGACCGGGATCATCCCCGAAAATTCCGCATAGGACAGCGCCGCGCAGGCACTGCCGACACCGGCGATCAGGAACGACAGCACCACCGCGGGGCCGGCGTTGGCCGCGGCCTGCTGGCCGGCCAGCACGAACACGCCGACGCCGATGATCGCGCCGATACCGATGGCGGTGAGCTGCCACAAGCCCAGTACGCGCCTGAAGTCACCGCGTTGGCCAGCCTCCGATTGCAACTGCTCGACGGACTTGTGGCGCAACGCCCGGCTCAGGAAAGTCATAGGCTTCTCCCCGCAAAAACAAACGCCGAGCATAACGAATGCGCGCCGATATTCCGAACCGGCCGCTCAAAGACCATGCTGCGGTGCACCCATGCAGATGTTCGCGACAAGCATCGCGTCGCGCAAAAAAGATCGACATCGTCGCCGCGACGGGCTCGGTGTCGCCATCGATTTGTGGGTGGCCTGCGCCTGGACCGTCGCCTGCGCATGCACGCCGTGGAGTTGTGCGTGGGATCCTGACCGAAGCAGCTTTCATTGCCACCGCGGAAGCTCGCTTGCGGGCGATGCGCCAGGCCTCTCGGGCATGCAACGCATGGCATTGCCACCAGCGGGCTTCTGCATGCGTGGGTTGGGGAACGCGAAATCAGCCCGGCAACGCACCTTGCGATGACGAAGGCGGCGGCGCATGCAGCCAGCCGCGTCCGCCCAGCCATGGCAACACCAGTGCGCTGAAGCCGAACACCACCAGCATGGCCACGCCGATGCGCTCGTCCAGATGGGCCACGCCGAACCAGCGTCCGCTGGCCAGCGGCACCACCGCGGCGGCCAGCACGCGCACCGCCTCCAGCCACAAGGCGCTGCGTCGACCTTCCAGCAACGCACCCAGCACATACAGGCCGAACACCAGCCACAACGCATAAGCCAGCGCCATCGGCCACGCCAGTTTTGGCGCCAGCCCCAGGAAGTGCACGCCCATCAGCAGCAGCAACGCGAACTGGAGCAGGCAATACGCGCGCAGCATGCGCGACAGCGGCGGGTCGAACGCGGCATGCGCGATGTCGAATGCCGGCTTGGGGAAACGCTCAGCCACGTCGGCCGGACGCCAGCCCGGTGGACGCAGCCACACCTGCAGCTTGTCGCGCCAGCGTTTCGCGTGCGCGGCATCCTTCGCCAGCGCCCAGTACACCTCGGCGTTCGCCCATAACGGGTTCCAGCTTTGCAGCGGCGAACGCGTGCCGTACACCGGTGGATCGGTGTCGTCTTCCTCGATGAAGGTGCCGAACAGACGATCCCACACGATAAGGATGCCGCCGTAGTTGCGGTCCAGGTAACGCTCGTTCACCGCGTGATGCGCACGATGGTTCGACGGCGAGCAGAACACGCGATCGAACCAGCCCAGCTTGCCCACCTGCTCGGTGTGCACCCAGAACTGGTACAGCAGGTCGATCAACGCGATCACCGCGAACACCTGCACTGGCCAGCCAAGCAAGGCCATCGGCAGGTAGAACACCCAGGTCAGCAGGAAACCGGTACCGGTCTGGCGCAGCGCCGTGGTGAGGTTGTAGCGCTCGCTCTGGTGGTGCACCACGTGCGCCGCCCAGAACACCGCCACCCGATGGCTGGCACGATGGAAAACGTAGTAGAGCAGGTCGTACAACAGCAGGCCGCTGATCCATACCCACACGCTGTCGGCCGGCAGCTGCCATGGCGCCAGATGGCGTGCGCACCACGCATACACGCCAATGCCGAAGACCTTGGTGAAGATGCCGACGATCTGCGACAGCATGCCCAGGCCAAGGCTGTTGATCGCATCGTTGCCGCGATACGTGTCGCCGCGGCCGCGCCATCGCGCCACCGCGAACTCGATCGCGATCAGCACGAAGAAACCCGGTATCGCCCAGGCCATGATGCGTTCGGGTGTGATCATCTCGGCTCCGCCTGCCTGCCCGTGCCAGCCGTACGATCCACCGACCGGGCCAGCAGCCACAACGCCGCATAATACGTCGCCAGCACCCACAGCGCAGGCCATGGCACGCCACCACGGAAGCGGCTCCAGGCCAGCAGGGCATCGCTCAGCATGAACAGCAGTCCGCCCATCGCGGCCCACCGCGCCGATGCCGCACATGGATCGCCCCGCATGCCCAGCCAGCGGGCGCGACCCAGCGCCTGCCCGGCCATGCTCGCCAGCACCGCCACATAGATCAGTACCGGCACCCGTAACGTCGGCGCCAGCGCCGGCCACAACTGCCACGCGACCAAGCCGCCGACGGCCAGGCAGCCGATCCACGGCCACGGCCGCGCGGCAAAACGCACGTCACTGGTGAATGCCGTAATGAAATGGAGATGCGCGATCAGGAAACACACCAGTCCCGGCACGAACAGATCGCCCGGCAACATCAGGCAGATATCGCCGCCCAGGCAAGCCACCAGGCCGATCAGCATGCGCCGACGGTAGCGGCCCGAAACGGGTGGCGACGCGCGCCACGCCATCACCACGATCAGTCCCGTGGCCAGCGGCTTGCACACCCAATGCAGCCAGTGCCAGCCATCGATGGCCTGCGACGACGCCAGCATCGCACCAAGGATCGCACCCAACGCCGCCAACGCCACCGGCACGGCAAACCGGGTCGATGGCGACCCCGTGCGAACGACGGGCGACGGGCTGGACATGCGATGTTCCGGGTGGACAGTTGATCCGATCTTAGCGGCAGTGCGGGTGCCATGGCTGCCGCGAAGCCACCGCCGTCGTGCGACCTCAGCCGCCATCCACCGCCATACGCCCCAGGCCCGGGTCATCGCTGAAGAAGGCATCGATGCCGGCATCGAGATAGGCACGGATCTCGGCGATGCTGCCCGCCGCATTGCGCGTGGCCGGATCGTCGTCGCACCAGAAATCACGCGCCATGAACTGCTGCTCCGGGCGGAACGTCCATACGTGGACTTCCAGCCCGGCGGCATGTGCATCGCGCACCAGCGTGGTGGGCGGCATCAGGCGGCCGCCCGGATCCAGCGGGATGACGGCACGCGTGCTCGGCCCGATCGCATCGGCATAACCGGCAATGTCACGCAAGCCGGCGGGCGTGACCATGTCGGCGTAACGCTGCGCACCACCGGCAGCCACCGCATCAAACGGTTGCATGTCCGCCGCGTCGATCAATTGCAACAGGCGCACGTTGGCATGTTGCACACCCAGGCGTTCGCGCAGATAGCGCAGGTTGCCGATCTCGAACGACTGGATCTCCACCGGCGCGGTGTGCGTATAGGCGTGCGCGGCCAGTGCATCGAGCAGCACGTCTTCCATCGGCAAGCCGATTCCCTGGAAATAGGTGCCGTGCTTGATTTCGGGAATGAGGCCGATGCGCCGCCCGCACGCCGCTGATTCCCTGGCTACCAGCTCGACGATTTCCGTGAAGGTGGGAATCGCGAACTGGCCATCGAAACGCGTGCCACGCAGTGCCGGCAGGCGTTCGCGCGCACGCAGCGTTTTCAGTTCCGCCAGCGTGAAATCTTCGACGAACCAGTCGTCGACCATGACGCCATCGATCGATTTGCAGGTCCGGCGCGTGGCGAACTCTGGATGCGCCGCCACGTCGGTAGTGCCGCCGATGGCGTTCTCATGGCGCGCCACCAGCACGCCGTCGCGGGTCATCACCAGATCCGGTTCGACCCAGTCCGCACCATCGCGAATCGCCTGCATGTACGCCGCCAGCGTGTGTTCCGGCCGCAACGCGCTGGCGCCACGATGGGCGATGACCTGGACGCGTGGGACCAGCGGCTTTTCGGGAGGCATAGGGGCGACTCGTGCACGAATGGCGACCAGCATAACCCGCACGGCAGCCACGCACCGCCCGAAAGTACGCGAAGGAGCCCGCTCGCGGGCGATGCTCTTGGCATCTCTGGAGGCCAGATCAAAAGCATCGCCCGCGAGCGGGCTCCTACACGTCGTGGCTGCATCCGTCGCCGGCCAGATGGCCGGCGATGACACGGCATCCCGTCAGGGCCTGGCCACCAGTGACACGCGGCCTAGCGCGTAGATGGGCCCACTGATCGGCGCGGTGTAGATCAGGCACAGCGCGTGATTACCGGTTTGCGCAGGCAGCTTCGCGGTGAGCGGGAACGTACGCGCACTGTGCGCCGGGTCGGGCAACGGCATCGAGGCCAGCACGGCGCCCTTGCAACTATCGGCATGGACCACCAGCTCGCCAAACGGCGTGGTATGCGGACGCGACACCACCAGCTTCTGATCGTGCGCCAGCGCGAAATTGCGTTCCAGTCGCACGGCATCCACATGGATCTCGGTGACGCCATCCATCCGCGTGGACGGGAACATCTGGCAACTGTCGAACACGTTGATGCCATATACCGGTTGCGTCGAGGTGGCGTCGGGCATCGGCTGCACGCGCAGGCGGAAATCGCTGCCGGGGCAGTTGGGCATAGTGTTGCCGATGCGGCTGAGCAAATGCGTGCGGTCGATGATCCGCTCGCGCGGCGCGGCCAGTTCGCTGCCGTCAGGCGCGAAGGTAGCAGCACGCACCGTCAGCGGCAGTTTCGCGGTGAAAGGCGCGCGGTACAGCGGCGACGCCAGCGTCGGTGCCTGGCCATCCACGGTGTAGCGCAATGCGCCGAAGTCGGTCTGATCAGACAGGGTAATCGTGGCCGTCCCGCTCGCGAGTGCCGTATTGCGGTCCACCGCGATGACCGGCGCAAACGCGCTGTCGGCCACGTTGATGTGCTGCGCGCGATAGCGCGCGAATTGGGCCGGAAGCCGTGCCAGGAAACCGTTCCAGTTGCGCGCGGAAGCCGGCGACCAGTCCACCTCGCTCAAGGCATCCAGCCGCGGGAACACCGCGTGTTCCACGTGCGCCATGGCCGGCATGTGCTCGGTCCACACGTTGGCCTGCGCGCCGAGCACGTGGCTGGCCTGCGCCGGCGTCAGCACCTTCGGCACCGGCTCGAAGGCGTACACGCTCTGCAGCGTTTGCACCGGGATGCGGCCAGCATATTCGTCGGCGTGATCGCTTTGCACGCCGTCGAAATACAGTTGCGGCGAGGGCGACAACACCACGTCATGGCCGGCTTTCGCGGCCGTGATCGCGCCATCCGTGCCGCACCACGACATCACCGTGGCATCGGCCGGCACGTTGTTGCCTTCCAGAATTTCGTCCCAGCCGATCAGCTTGCGCCCATGAGCGGCGAGGTATTTGCCGACGCGACCGATGAACCAGCCCTGCAGCGCATCCTCGTTCTTGATGCCCAGCGCGTGCATCTTCGCCTGTACCGCAGGCGAAGCCTTCCACTGGTCCTTGATCGCCTCGTCGCCGCCGACGTGGATGTACTTCGACGGGAACAGCGCCATCACCTCGTCGAGCACGTTGTCGATGAAGGTGAAGGTGGAATCGTCCACGTTGTACAGGTATGGATTGACGCCCCAGAGCGTCGACACCTGCGGCCGCTTGCCGGTGACGCCCAGTTGCGGATACGAGGCCACGGCGGCCTGCGCGTGGCCGGGCATGTCCAGCTCCGGCACGATGGTGATGTGGCGCGCGGCGGCGTAGGCCACCACCTGGCGGATCTGCGCCTGCGTATAGAAACCGCCGTAACGCTTCGGCTCGCCGTCATGGCCGGCGTCGGGTGGCGTGCGCCAGGCACCGATCTTCGTCAGTTCGGGATAGCGCTTGATCTGGATGCGCCAGCCCTGGTCGTCGGTGAGGTGCCAGTGGAATACATCGAGCTTGTGCTGCGCCATCTGGTCGAGCAGACGCTTGATGTCAGCCACGCTCTGGAAGTGCCGCGCGGAATCCAGCATCAGGCCACGCCAGGCGAAGCGCGGCCAGTCGCGAATGTGCAGCGCCGGCACATCCACCGCGCCTTGTGCCGCATTCGGGGTCAGCAACTGGTAAAGCGTGACCGCGCCGTAGAACAGGCCGGTGTCGTCGCGCGCGGTGATGCGGATGCCTTGCGCGGTGACGTCCAGCGCATAGCCTGCATGCTGCGCCACCGGCGCGTGCGGATCGAGCTTCAGCACGATGGCATGCGCTGTCGCGGCACCGTGCACCACATGCAAATGCAGCCCGCGCGTGCGCGCCAGCACGTCGGTGAGCCACGCCGCCGTCTGTCGTGTCGAAGCGGAGTGGTCGTCCAGCACGATCGGCGTGTGCGCATCGACGTGGAAGCGACCGTCGGCCATCGTCATCTGTGCCGGCAGCGGAATCAGCGATGGTGACGCCATCACCGGTGCGGCATGCGACGGCTGCAACGCGCCAAATAGCAGGAAAGCGCAGGCGGCGAGCAATGGGCGGAAGGTCATCGGCGGTCTCCGGCGCGGGCAGTCCAGCATGCCATGCATGACATGGCCATGCAGAAGAAAAAAACGGGCCCGGAAACAGCTAAGGGGCCCGTTCGGGGAGAGAAGGCGGGCCGTCCCTGGCCCGCAATGATGCAGCGATGGATCAGAACTTGAAGTGCAGGTTCAGGTAGTACTGCCGACCATTCGTGTAGAACGCATACGGCTGACTGCCGAATGCCGGATCCTTGTAGTAGTACTTCGTCGTCGGGTTGTTGAGATTCATCGCATCGAACGACAGCGATGCCCACTTGTTGATCGTGTAGCCCAGCGACATCGACAAGTTGCCGACACCCTGCTGGTAATACTGCGAACCGTGGCTGACGGTGGCATAGAACGACGAGCGATAGGTGTAGCTGACACGCGCATTGAACTTGCTGTTCTCGAAGAAGGCCGAAACGTTACCCGTGTTCTTCGAAGTACCTTCCAGCGGCTGGTTGCCATCGGCGTGGGCGCTGGCGAACGTGTAGTTGGCTGATACGCCGAAGTTATCGCCAATCGGCTGGATGTAATTCAGCTCCACGCCCCGCACATTGCCATTGACGTTGCTTGGCACTTCGACGGTGTAGGTGGCAAACACGTCATGCCCGGCGGTGGTGCTGGCCTGGATGTCCTTGTAGGTACGCTTCACGTCCGCGAAATCGACGTAGTCCTTCAACGACATCTCGTACACGCTGGCCGACAGCAGGCCACGCGGCATGAAATACCACTCCAGCGAGCTGTCGAAATTGGTCGAGATCAGCGGCTTGATCAACGGGTTGCCGCCCGTACCGGTATGAGTCAGGTCATCCAGCGACACCGAGCCGGCCATCGCGGAATAATCCGGTCGAGTCAGCGTCTGCGAAGCGGCAAAGCGGAACAGCAGGTCGTCCGTCAGGTTGAACTTGATGTTCGCACTGGGCAGAAGCTTGCTGTACGAGCGCTTGATGGTGTTCCAGTAGTAAGGACCAAACGCCGAAGTGGTGATCGGGCCATTCGAGGAACTGGCCGCCGGATCGGGACTGGTGGTGGCATCGTTGATGGTTTCGCCGGTGTGTACCCAGCGCGCACCGATGTTGCCGCCCCAGCGATCGCCCTCGAAGTTCACCTGGAAGTACGCAGCGCTGTCTTTTTCCTTCACGCTGTAGATGTCATTCCAGTAGAAGCGCGTGACCGGGTCACGATTGGCCCACTTTGCATCGAACGCGGCCAGCTGCGCCGGCGAATACATCCACACGTTGTTCGGTACCGACGCTCCCAACTGGCTGCCGAAATCACCCGGATAGCTGGAATAAGAAGTCGGGAAGTTGGCCGGATCGGTCCAGCCTGCCAGCGGACCCTGGGCAATGTCTTCCAGGCTCTGCCGGGTATGGTCGGCATAGCGAATACCGAATTGCAGCGAGGACAGCGTTCCGTCGAAATCCTGCTCGCCATCGACTTTGAACCAGTTCTCCTTGTCCTTCACATGGATGTCCTGTTCGCCGAAGATCCAGCCGAAGGAAGGCGCCATGCCCGCGGGTGTGGTGTTGTTGGCGCCTTCGGACCAGTCGATCGGCGAGCCAAGACCGTTCATGTTCCAGCTGCCACTGCCACCCACGTTCTCGCCAAGCTCGAGTACATTCTGGTGCGGGCTCTCGCCGGTACCATTGGTGGTGCCAGCCTCGCCCTTGAAGCTCAGCGTGTCAGAGACATTCCAGTCGGCACTCAGGCTGACGTAGCTGGTCTTCGAATATGCACCCGGGCGGGATATCTGGTCGTAGATGCCGTAGGCCGTGGAAGTCCCCGGCGCAAGATTCGCCTTGCTGATCACATTACCGTTCAACGAGTAGCCAGGCATGATCGAACCGCCTGCGCCGAGCACGTTGCTCGTCCACAACATGTAGTTGGTGTTGATGTTGTCGGCCTGCAGCTTGGAGTAGAAGCCGTTCAGGTCCAGTGTCAGGTTGTCGGCCGGCTTCCATTCGATATCGATGGAGCCACCCTTGCGGGTGCGCTTCTGCTGGAACAAGGCGTTGCCGATTTCGTTCGGGTAATACACCGTGCGACCATCCAGCGTGGTCGGCAGATAGCCGCCCACCACTTCCTGGCCATCGCGCTGCAGAGCGCGCTTCTCGTAGAAGCCCTCCAGCAATACGCCGAACGTGTTGTCGTCGTTCTTCCAGTTGACCAATCCGCTGAACTGCGGCTCGGTCTTGCCGGGAAGCGTGGAGTAAACGCCACCCAGAGACACCGAGCCAGTGAACGGCTTGGCGTAATCCAGCGGCTTGCGCGTAAGGATGTCCACCGTGCCGGCGCTGCCACCTTCGACCAGGCGTGCCTCGGACGTCTTGTGTACCACCACCTGACTGACGATTTCCGACGGCAGCAGGCTGTAGCTGACGCTGCGGCCTACCGTTTGCACCTGGCTCAACACGAACCAGTCGCCCGTGCCGACACTGTGACCGTTGATCAGCGTCTGGGTCATGCTCGGATTGGTACCGCGCAAACTGACACGATCAGCCTCGTCAAAGGCGCCTTCGCTTGCGCTGGACGAGCTGATGTTGACGCCAGGCAACTGCGCCAGCGTATCGGCCACGTTCTTGGCCGGCAGCTTGCCGATGTCTTCGGCAGACACTACTTCAACGTGCGAATTGGCAGCCCGCTTGGTATCGAGCGACAGCTCTTCGCTGCCGCGGATACCAACGACGGTAACCGCCGCCAGTTGCTTGATCTTGTCCTTCTGCTGCTGCGCGGTACTGGTGCTGGAATTGTCGGAAGTCGGGTTGCTGTCCTGCGCATTGAGCGCCCCCGACAGACACAGGCCGGCGACGATGCTCGCGGCCAACAGACTCTTGCGATATGACATGGTGTCCTCCCCTCAGAGGCTAAGTCAGCAGCGGCGGCTACTCACAACCATCCGTGCTGTGTGGCGATCTGGGCTTGCGCCCGGTTCATTGCTAAGTGCTGATTCACGCGTGCTTGTCACGTCCGCTCGGCGTGCCCGTCGTGGGCAATCTGGCCTTCCATGGGCTGGCCTTCCGGAGGTTGACCCTCCAGATACAGGCCCGCGGCGCCGATCACCCCGAGCTGGCCGTGCTCCATCAGTCGTACTGGTATCTGTTCCAGGTAAGGGCGCATCACGCCCTTGTTGAAGAAACGTTCGGCGAAGCGGCTCTGCAGCAGCAGCTCGCGGATTTGCGGCAGGATGCCGCCGGCGAGGAATACCCCGCCGCGCGCGCCGTACAGCAACACCAGGTCGCCCACGAAGCTGCCAAGCAGCCCGCAGAACACGTCCAGCGCCTCGACGGCGGCTTCGTCGCCGCCGGCCAATGCCGCGGCGGTGACGTCGGCCGGCCGTGCCAGCGTGGCCGGCACGTGCCGCAAGGTGCAGATCGCACGATAGAGATTGAGCAAACCCGGCCCGGACAGCGCGTGTTCGAACGACACGTACGAGCGGTCGCGGGAGAACAGGCGCAGGATCTCGATCTCGCGCTCGTTGCCCGGCGCCAGCGCGATCTGCCCGGCCTCGGTGGCCAGCACGGTGGCGTGCGGCTGACCCGGCAGCAGCACCGCCGAACCCAGCCCGGTACCCGGCCCCATCACCAGCACCGGCCCATCAACCGGCAGCGCGCGGGTCTCGATGATCGGCGTGGTGTCGGCCTGGGCGAGGAACTGGGTGGCATAGGCCACCGCCTCGAAATCGTTGATGACGGCGAGGCGCTCGATGCCCAGGCTGTCGCGTATGTCGCGGATGGACACGCGCCATGGCAGGTTGTCGTTGACGATGGCGTCGTCCAGCACGTATCCGGCACTGGCTACCGCGCAACGGCTGACATGGCCCACGCCAACCTGGCTGACGAAATCCTGCAGCACCGCGGTCAGGCTCGGCCATTCGGCACAGGCGTAGCGGCGATATTCGAGCATGGTCACCGGGCGGCGGCCATCCGGATGCGGACTGACCAGGCCAATGCGCGCATGGGTGCCGCCGACGTCGGCGGCAAGAAAGGCGGGTTCCGTTGCCGGTACCGTCTGCGCATCGCTGTGATTGACAGCCTGGGCCACGCGTTCCTCCTCGATTGTCCCGTCGCGTCACCGTTGTCTGCACGCGACCCCCATTCGATGCCGGAGTCTGGCCATGGATGACAACGGTGTCAACTTCTTTTTCGCGACCATTCGTCATAACGCTTGTGCGTTGCGGAACGGTAGACTCGTCGACCGCCACGGCGTTTCGAAAAATGCCCGTCGATCCTTATGCAGCAGGCATCACGGGCCGCTCAAGCCGCGAGCTTCGGGGTGTTGCGCCGCGCCATCACGGCCGGCTGCCCCAGGCAGCGGATGCGCTTGCAGCATGACCAAAGTCATGGCATCAATTGACAACGTTGCGCATTGCGGTCAATAAAGGCCGCCGGAGCGATGGCGTCCATGGCGGGCGTTATCGGTGTTCATCACGGGGAAACGTTCATGTCGTCCATTCCGCTTGCCACCGACGAGTCACGCACGTCGAACCTGTTGCCGATGATCATCATCGGCGTGCTGTTCTTCATCTTCGGCTTCGTCACCTGGCTCAACGGTCCACTGACCATCTTCGTGAAGCTGGCCTTCAACCTCGACGATGTCAGCGCCTTCCTGGTGCCGTTTGCGTTCTACGTGTCGTATTTCGTGCTGGCGCTGCCGTCGGCGGCCGTGCTCAAGCGCACCGGCATGAAGAAAGGCATGGCGCTGGGCCTGTTCGTGATGGCCATCGGTTCGGTGCTGTTCGGCCAGTTCATCGACATGCGCAACTACCACGGTGCGCTGGTCGGCCTGTTCGTGATCGGCGCCGGCCTGTCGCTGCTGCAGACGGCATCGAATCCGTACATCAGCATTCTCGGGCCGATCGACAGCGCGGCCCAGCGCGTGGCCTTCATGGGCATCTGCAACAAGCTGGCCGGCTTCCTCGCCCCGTTCGTGTTCGGCGCGCTGGTGCTGCACGGCATCGATGCATTGGCGCAGCAGGTCAAGGCCGCACCCAGTCCCGCCGCCGCCACCGAACTGCTCAACCACTTCGCCTCGCGGGTCTACTGGCCGTACATGATCATGGCCGCGTTGCTGGTGCTGCTGGCGATCTGGGTGGTGCGTTCCTCGCTGCCGGAGATCAAGCCGACCGGCGCCAACAGCGAGGGCCAGATCGGCCACAAGGGCGGCAGCATCTTCAGCTTCCCGCACCTGTGGCTGGGCGTGCTGTGCCTGTTCCTGTACGTGGGCGTGGAAGTGATGGCCGGCGACGCCATCGGCATCTACGGCCTGGCGCTGGGCTTGCCGCTGGACGCGACCAAGCATTTCACCGCGTTCACCATGTTCGCGATGCTGGCCGGCTACGTGGTGGGCCTGGCCCTGATCCCGCGTTTCATCTCGCAGCAGCGCTATCTGGCGGTATCGGCGGTGATGGGCGTGCTGTTCGCCATCGGTGCCTACGTCACCCACGGTTACGCCTCGATCGCCTTCGTCGCCGCGCTGGGCTTCGCCAACGCGATGATGTGGCCGGCGATCTTCCCGCTGGCGATCAAGGGCCTGGGCAGCCACACCGAATTCGGCTCGGCCCTGCTGATCATGGGCATCGTGGGCGGCGCGCTGATTCCGCAGGTGTTCGTGCACCTGAAGGAACACATCGATTTCCAGCTGGCGTTCCTGGTGGTGATCGTGCCGTGCTACCTGTACATCCTGTACTACGGCATGCGCGGACACGCCGTGGGCGAGCACGTGGGCTGATGGATCGCCATGCCGCGAGCCGCCTGCCGTTCCTCCACATTTGAACCCTGCACCTTTGAACCTCGGGGCTGGGCTACCATGTCCATCCGGATCACAGGAGTGCCCCTCGTTGCGCAGCCCCACCATCAAGGACGTCGCCCGTCACGCCGGCGTCTCGCTGAAAACCGTGTCGCGGGTGATCAATCACGAGCCGGCGGTGCGCAGCGAAACGCGCGAGAAGGTGGAGCGGGCGATCGCGCAACTCGGCTATCGCCCCGATCCGTCGGCGCGCAGCCTGCGCAGCACGCATTCGTTCGCGATCGGGCTGGTCTACGACAACCCGAACGCGCACTACGTGATCGACATGCAGAACGGCGTGCTGTCGGCCTGCCGCGAACGCGGCTTCGGCCTGCAGATCCATCCCTGCGATTCCAGCTCGCCGAAGCTGGCCGAGGAACTGGTGTCGCTGGTCAAGCGCGCGCGTCTGGCCGGGCTGGTGCTGGCGCCTCCGATGTCGGAACAGGCCGGACTGATCGCCACGCTGAAGGCCAACGACGTCACCTTCGTGCGCATCATCTCCTCGCGCGAGGACCCGCGCGACGGCTCGCCCTGCGTCTTCATCGACGACCGCCATGCGGCCTACGCGATCACCGAACACCTGATCCAGCTCGGCCACACGCGCATCGGTTTCCTGTGGGGCGAGCCGCACCATCGTTCCAGCCCGGAGCGCTACCAGGGCTACGCGGATGCGCTGAAGGATTACGGCATCGCGCTGAACAAGAAACTGGTGCTGCCGGGTCGCTACGCCTTCGACGACGGTTTCCGCGGCGCCCGCAAATTGCTGGCGCTGAAGGACAAGGAACGCCCCACCGCGATCTTCGGCAGCAACGACGAGATTGCCGCCGGCGTACTGGCCGCCGCGCGCTCGACCGGGCTGGACGTGCCATGGGATCTGTCGATCGCCGGCTTCGAGGACAGCCCGTTCTCCAAGCAGGCATGGCCGGCACTGACCACCGCACGGCAATCGACCGAGGAAGTCGGCCGCCACGCCGCGCTGCGCCTGATGCGCAGCCTGCAGCAGCCGGAAGCCGGCGACGCCAACGAGGGCTTCATGCCCGAACTGGTGGTACGCGGATCTACCGCGCCGCCGCGGCAGGGCTGAACCTCATCCACAGCTTTTCTCCCTCTCCCCTCCGGCGACCGAAGGGAGTCCCCTTGCGGGTGGAGGAGGGCCGGGGTGAGGGGCCATTCTTGCCACAAGCCCACCCACGAAGCGCTGCTACGAGCACCCACCCCTCACCTCAATCCTCTCCCCAAAGGGGAGAGGAAGCCGCGCTACTCGGGCACGCCACGTCTGGCGTGCCGCCGACCTTCCCGGAGTCCCCATGAAGTCCCCCAGCGACACCCTGATGTACCGCGAGGCGGAGGAAACCGCCGCCGTGGTCGAGCGCCAGCTTGCCCGCAACGCCGACACGCTGGCCGCCCTCGGCCAGCGGCTGCGCGCGCAACCGCCGCGTTTCATCATCACCTGCGCGCGCGGCAGTTCCGATCACGCCGCCGCTTACGCCAAGTACGTGTTCGAGACCCGGCTGGGCCTGGTCACCGCCTCGGCCTCGCCGTCGATCTCGTCGATCTACGATGCCGACCTGAAACTGGACGGCGCGTTGTTCATCGCCATCTCGCAATCGGGCAAGAGTCCCGACCTGTTGCGCAGCGCGCAGGCTGCCAAGGATGCCGGCGCGCAGGTGCTGGCCTTGGTCAACGTGGAAGATTCGCCGCTGGCCGCGCTGGCCGATACTTTCATCCCGCTGCACGCCGGACCCGAGCGCAGCGTGGCCGCCACCAAGAGCTACCTCGCCACGCTGGCCGCCGTGCTGCAACTGGTCGCGCACTGGAGCGATGACGCCACCCTGCACGACGTGATTGCACGCCTGCCCGACGACTTGCGTCGCGGCTGGAACGGTGACTGGAGCGCGCTTGCCGACGGTCTGCGCAACGCGACCAATCTGTTCGTGGTGGGCCGCGGCTACGGCTTTGGTGCCGCGCTGGAAGCGGCGCTGAAGCTCAAGGAAACCTGCGGCCTGCATGCCGAAGCGTTCAGCGCGGCGGAAGTGAAACACGGCCCGATGGCACTGGTCGGCAACGGCTTTCCGCTGCTGTTCTTCGCGCAGGACGACGGCACCCAGGACAACACCCTGGCCGTGGCCGAAGAGTTCCGCGCACGCGGTGCGCGCGTATTCGTCGCCGCGCCTGGCGCCAGCGGCATCGACACATTGCCGTTGCCAGCCAACATCGCGCCCATCGTCATCCCGTTGCTGGCGGTGCAAAGCTTCTACCGCGCAGCCAGTGCGCTGTCGCTGGCACGCGGCTACGATCCGGATGTGCCGCCGCATCTCAACAAGGTCACGGAGACGGTGTGATGGAAAACGCTGCAACGATCGCCCTCGTCAACGGCCGCGTGCTGGGCGACCACGGCCCGCGCGAAGGACTGGCCGTGCTGGTGGAAGGCGAGCGCATTGCCGCCATCGTGGCGCAGGATGACCCACGCGTCGCCAGCGCGACATCGCATGACCTCGGCGGCCACCTGCTGCTGCCCGGCTTCATCGACGTGCAGGTCAACGGCGGCGGCGGCCTGCTGTTCAACGACGCACCCACCGTGGACACCTTGCGCGGCATCGCCGCCGCGCACCGCACGTTCGGCACCACCGGGCTGCTGCCGACCCTGATCACCGACACGGCCGAGAAGATGCATGCCGCGCTGGATGCGGTGGACGCGGCGATCGAACAGCGCGTGCCCGGCATCCTCGGCATCCACCTGGAAGGTCCGTTCCTCGCCCCCGCGCGCAAGGGCATCCACGACGCCCGCCTGTTCCGTCATCCCGATGCCGATGATCTGGCGATGCTCGCGGCGAAACATCGCGGCCGGATCATGCTGACGCTGGCGCCGGAACAGGTGTCGACCGAGGTCATCCGCACGCTCAGCGAAGCCGGCGTGATCGTCGTCGCCGGCCACACCGCCGCAGACTACGCCACCACCCGCGCCGCACTCGACGCCGGCATTTGCGGCTTCACCCACCTCTACAACGCGATGACGCCACTGGCCAGCCGCGAACCCGGCGTGGTCGGCGCCGCACTGGACGACCCGCACAGCTGGTGCGGCCTGATCGTCGACGGCCACCACGTCCACCCCGCCAGCCTGCGCGTGGCCATCGCCGCCAAGGCGCGCGGCAAGTGCGTACTGGTCACCGACGCGATGCCGCCGGTGGGCTCGGACGATCCGTCCTACACGCTCAACGGCCAGACCATCATCGCCCGCGACGGCATCTGCCAGAGCGAGGCCGGCGTGCTCGCCGGCTCCGCGCTGGACATGGCCACCGGCGTACGCAATCTGGTCGAGATGGTCGGCCTGCCGCTGGCCGAAGCCTCACGCATGGCGAGTGCCTACCCCGCCGCATGGCTCGGACTCGGGCGCACGCATGGACGCCTCGCAGCCGGCTACCGCGCAGATTTCGCCGTGCTGGATGATGCGCTGGTTACACGGGAAACGTGGATCAGTGGCGTGGTCTACCCGACCGACTGACTTTCAGTCTGCGGCGTGCGTTCGCCGCCATGCAGCGCATGCTTGCCCATCCTCTTCAAGGGAACGCAACGTATGACTCCCTCCCCTGCATGCAGGGGAGGGTTGGGGCGGGGTGCTTTTGACGCCTGCTCTGTCAGTTACGACAAGAGCAAAAAAAAACGGAAATGAAGTCTGGGGCGAGCACCCGCCCCTCACCCCAGCCCTCCTCCACCCACAAGGGGACTCCCTTCGGTCGCCGGCGGGGAGAGGGCGCCAAACGTCCCGTTATTCCTCGTATACATGCAACTTCCCGAATATCCACGCGTGATACGACGCCAGCAGCGCCTTGTCCGGGCAATCGTCGTAGCGCCCGTCGCAACGCTCGCGCAACACCTTCTGCGCGGCGAAATACGGGTCCAGCGGCAGGCCCGCCGCTTGCAGCACCATGCCTGGCAGGTAGGCGATGTCGAGCATCGGGTAGCCGGGTAGCGGCGGCCCGGCCACGTTGCTCTTGATCATGTAATAGGTGAGGTAATCGCGGTACGGCACCAGCGCCGGCGGCAGCGTGCGCGGCAAGGTCGACATCAGGCTGTCGAACGAGGGCTGGTGGTCGCCGAAGTGCACCAGCATGGTGGGCCGTGCGCGATCGAGGAAGTCGTGTTCCAGCCCGGCCATCGCCACGTCCGAGTCGTGCAGGCGCGCGAGGTAGGTGTCGAAATTCAGCGCCGCATCCGCCGGCAGACCCTGCAGCAGATTCTGGAACGGCTTGGGCAGGGTGGACATCGGGTCATCGTGCGGGCCGTGCTCGTTGATCGTCAGGATCATCACGAACACCGGTTGTCCCGGCTTGCGCAATCCCGAGGTCTCCAGCTTGTCGTAGACGCGCTTGGCCGCGGTGAACATCTGCGCGTCGGTCTCTTCCCAGTCGTCCAGGCCCAGTGCATCCGCGCCGTAGAAATGATCGATGCCGTAGGCCTTGTACGCGTCCTCGCCATTGAGGAAATCGCCGTGGGTGGGATAGATCGCCACGGTGAGGTAACCCAATCGCTTCAGCAGCAGCGGCAGCGAATCGCGCATGTGCGGCGCCAGCACGTAAGGCGCGTACATGCCGCCCGGGCCGAAAATGTCCTGCGGCAAACCGGTGAGCGCGGCGAACTCGCTGACCCAGGTGCCGCCGCCAAAGGTGTGCGTGCGCAGGAAGCCGTGGCCGCGGGTGCGCGCGTCAGGTTGCAGCATCGCCGGATGGCAGGCCGGTACGTCGCAATGCGTGAACGGCGCCGGATCGAAGGTGCTTTCCTCCAGCACCTGCACGATGTCCGGATACTGGCTGGCCGGCACCGTGGCCTGGGCGGCCGTGGCGGTGGACTGCCAGTCGCGCTCGGCGGTGGCGGCATCAGCCATCGGCGGCAGGTGCACGCTGGAATCGCGCAGGTTGACGAAGAAATCGGTGAGTACCGCGTCGTCGGACATCTTGTCCCACGTATCGCGTGCATGCACCTGGGCGAACGGACCATTGGGCAGCAGGCAGACCCAGAATGCCGCCGCGCAAACCACCACGCCGCCCACGCGCAGCATCGCCTGCAACCCTCCGCGCCAGCGCGCGAACAAGCGGTGGTCGCCGCGCCAAGCCAGCCACAGCAGCAACGGGATTGCCACCAGCACGGCCAGCCCCACACTGTAGATATGCGGATAGCGCCGCAAGGTCTCGAACAGGCTGGAGCGCAGGTAGTAGACGAAGTCGGCCGGCATCAGCGGCGATTCGAGATACTCCTGCTTCATCACCGTGATCGCGCGCAACAGCAGGAACAGCCCGCCGCCGAACACCAGCGCGAACGCACGCCGCGCCGAGGCAAACAGCACCCCGCCGCTGACGCACAGCATCAGCGCGAATACGAAGCCGCGTTGTTCCGGCAGCGGTTCACGCCACGCAGTGAGCCACACGCAGACGGCGAAGAACACCAGCGCGCAGGCCAGCGTCACGCGCGGTCGCGGAACGCGAAACGGGTTGCCCTGCATGTATGCCGCCCCTGTGCAGCGACGGCCGTGGTACGCGGCGCGTCATGATCGATGAGGCCGCCATTCTAGAGCGTTTGCACGGCGCCGGAGCGCGGTTCGGCAGGCACCGGCGCAGCGCGTCTGGGCCCCATTCACGTGACCGGATCGACGCGCAGGAACGGCTCCGTGCGCCAGGCTGTCGGCATGACCCTCCTGGCACGGCCGTGCCCGCCGCCGCGCACGCGTTCGGGCTTCGACTTCGGCTGCCGCGCGAGCTACGCTCCTTGCCTGCGGCGAGAAGGTTTGCCGCCATCGCAGTGGCCGTGTCGCGACATCGTGTCGTCACCCCGATCTGCCAGATTTCACCCCCACGTCATCCCGCCGGAAGCTGTCATGTCGCAAGGTCTCACCCGTCTCGCCGCCCTCACTGCCGCCCTGCTGCTCGCCGGCTGCGCCCGCCAGGCCACCCGGCCCGATGTCGATTCGGCACAGCTGGCCGACGGCGCGCGGGCCGATGTGGCGATTCTCGAAACCACCGACATCCACTCCAACGTCCTCAGCTACGACTACTACAAGCAGAAGGCCGACCCGACGCTGGGCTTCGAGCGCACCGTCACGCTGATCCGTCGCGCCCGCGCCGAGTTCACCAACACCTTCCTGTTCGATGCCGGCGACACCATCCAGGGCAGCGTGCTGGCCGACTACCAGGCCCAGGTGAAGCCGGTGACCTGCCACCAGGAACTGGCGGTGTACCGCGCGATGGACGCGGTGGGTTACGACGGCGGCACCATCGGCAACCACGAATTCAACTACGGCCTGCCGTTCCTGTCGCAGGTCACCGGCACGCCGATGAACGTGGATGGCGTGCCCGCCGAGCATTGCGCCGGCCCGCACTTTCCGCTGGTGCTGTCCAACGTGGTCAGCACGCGCGACGGCAAGCCGATCTTCAAGCCGTGGACGATGATCCACCGCCAGATCGCCGCGTATACGCCGGACGGCAGCGAGCTCAGTGTGCCGTTGAAGATTGCCATCATCGGCTTCGCGCCACCGCCGATCATGCAGTGGGACCAGCACAACCTGGAAGGCAAGGTGACCACCACCGGCGTGGTCGAGGCTGCGCAGAAATACATGCCGCAGATCGAGGCGCAGCACCCGGACCTGGTCATCGCCATCCTGCACGGCGGCCTCGACACCGCGCCGTATACATCAACGATGGAGAACGGCGGCTGGTACCTCGCCGGCGTGCCCGGCATCGACGTGCTGCTGCTCGGTCACATGCACACCGATTTCCCCGGCCCGCGCTTCGCGCACATGAAGGATGTGGATGACAGCAAGGGCTTCGTGCGCGGCGTGCCGGCGGTGATGGGTGGCTTCTTCGGCAAGGACCTGGGCGTGATCAAGCTGGCGCTGGACCGCGAGCAGGGGCGCTGGGTGATCGACAAGAGCCAGACCCGCAGCGAAGTGCGACCGATCTGCAGCAAGCCCGGCGATGCCGGCAGCTGCGTGCCGGCCGATCCGTCGATCGCGCCGCTGATCAGCAATGTGCAGAAGTCCGCGGTGGCCTACGTCAACACGCCGATCGGCAGCAGCCGCGTGCGCCTGTCCAGTTACTTCGCCGACGAGGGCGACATGACCGCGCTGGCCGCGGTCAACGCCGCCCAGCTCGACTATGCGCGGCGCGAATTGCCGCGCCTGCACCCGGAGCTGGCGCACGTACCGCTGCTGGCCGCGGCCGCCGCGTTCCGCACCGGCTTCGGCGGCCCCGACGACTACACCGACGTGAAACCCGGCCCGCTCACCTTGCGCAGCGCCGCCGACCTGTACTTCTACCCGAACACCCTGGCCGCGGTGAAAACCGATGGTGCCGGCGTGAAAGCGTGGCTGGAGAAATCGGCCGAACGCTTCCAGCGCATCGATCCGTCGAAAACCGGTCCGCAGGAATTGATCAACACGCACTTCGCCGGCTTCAACTTCGACCAGATCCAGGGCGGCGGCCTGCACTACGTCATCGACGTGACCCAGCCGGTGGGCCAGCGCATCGTCTCGCTCACATGGAAGGGCAAGCCGGTCAAGCCGGACCAGCCGTTCGTGGTGGTCACCAACAACTACCGCGCCAGCGGCGGTGGCCACTTCCCCGGCCTCGACGGCAGCAGCATCGTGCTGGCCGCACCGGACGGCACCCGCGAGATCGTGGCCAAGTGGCTGCAACGCCACCCCGACCTCGGCGCGCACCACCTGCCCGTCCGCTCGTGGCATTTCGCCCGAATCAAGACGCACGGCCCGGCGCTGTTCACCACCGCCAGCGGCAAACAACGCGTGGCGCGCGGCGACGGCCTCACCGACATCCGCCAGATCAAGGACAACGGCGACGGCACGGCGACCTATGAGATCAACCTGGCGCACTGAAGCTTTTACCTCCTCTCCCCTTTGGGGAGAGGACCGAGGTGAGGGGCGGGTGCTCGCAAAAACACTTCGTTGGCAAGGCTCTCGCAAGGTCGACCCCTCACCCCAACCCTCTCCCCGGAGGGGAGAGGGAGAAGGTCATTGGCATTCATATGGACATCCATACGTCCAACACCGAAACACGCGGCAACCGCCCACCCATATTCCACAAAGTCTATTGACAGCCGCCCAAGCCGCCCCGTAGTCTCCAAAGCCATGTCGCCCTTCTTCGCACTCGCACGCACGCATTTCGCCCCGGTTTCCACCGGGCGCGCGTCGTTGTTCGCGGGCGGCACGACGGCATCCATCATCGCCACGATTATTACCACCGGCACCGGTACGACCGGTTCCGGGTGGGTGTCCGTGCGCGACTAGCTTCATCACTCGCAACGGCCCCGCCCTCGATGAGGCGGGCCGGCGCACACCGACACCGCCAAGCGAAACGGGGCCTCTACCGGAGGTCACTGTGAACATCTGCGCTTCACCGCTCGCCGAACACCCGAACCCGCTCCCGCCGGCCCTGGCGCTGCCCACGCGTACCCCGCGCCAGCGCACGCTTGCGGTCGGTGTGGTTGGCCCCGGCCGGGTCGGCAGCGCGTTGCTCGAACAGCTCCGGGCGGCGCAACCCCGGTTGGCCCGCGATTCGGGGCTGGACTTGCGCCTGTGTGGCGTCGTCGCCAGCAAACGCATGTGGCTGGATTGCGACGACCCGGAACTCAACGCACGCCACCACAGCGCGCAGACCTGGCGCCCCAGCGACCTCGACGAATTCGCCGCGCACGTGCGCGGCAACGAAGGCCGCCATGCGCTGCTGGTCGATTGCAGCGCCAATCCCGCGGTGGCCGCGCATTACCCGCACTGGCTGGCTTCCGGCATCCACGTGGTGACGCCGAACAAGCTGGCCGGCAGCGGCGACCTGGCCCAGTGGCGAGCGATCCGCGCCGCCTGCGCCCATGGCGCTCGCTTTCGCTACGAGGCCACGGTCTGCGCCGGCCTGCCAGTGGTGCAGACCCTGCGTGACCTGCTCGACACCGGCGACCGCATGCTGTCGATCGAAGGCATGTTCTCCGGCACGCTGGCATGGCTGTACAACCGCCACGACGGCCAGCTGCCGTTCTCCACGCTGCTGCGCGAAGCGCATGCGCTGGGCTATACCGAGCCGGACCCGCGTACCGACTTGTCCGGCATCGACGTGGCGCGCAAGCTGGTGATCCTGGCCCGCGAGGCGGGCCTGCCGCTGTCGCTGGAGGACGTGGAAGTGGAAAGCCTGGTGCCGCCGGCGCTGGCCGCGCTGCCGCTGGACGCCTTCATGCAACGTGCGCATGAACTCGATGCGCCGATGGCCGCGCGCCTGGCCAGCGCGCACACCGCCGGCGGCGTATTGCGCCATGTCGCCAGCCTCGACCATGCCGGCCGCGCACGCCTGCGATTGGCGGTGCTGCCATCCAGCCACGCTTTTGCGCATACGCGCCTGACCGACAACATCGTGCAGTTCCACACCGAGCGCTACCGCGACAACCCGCTGCTGGTGCAAGGCCCCGGCGCAGGCCCGGAAGTGACCGCCGCCGGCGTGTTCGCCGACATGTTGCGCATCGCCGAATCGCTGGCGGTGCACGCATGAGCAGCCCAGCCGTGGACGCCGTGCTGGCCACTCCCGCTCCCGCGGCCGCCGCACGTACCGATGTGGCGCGCGCCTTCGCCCCCGCCAGCGTGGGCAACGTGGCGGTGGGTTTCGACATCCTCGGCCACAGCATGGGCGAGGCCGGTGATCGCGCCGAAGTGCGCCGCCTCACCGAGCCGGAGGTGCGCATCGCCGCCATCCGCGGCTGCGTCGCCGACCTGCCGCTGGAGCCGCACAAGAACACCGCCGGCGCGGCCCTGCTGGCGATGCGCGAAGCGCTGGACCTGCCTTTCGGTTTCGAACTGACCCTGCACAAGGGCATCGCGCTGGGTTCCGGCATGGGCGGCTCGGCCGCGTCCTGCGTGGCCGCCCTGGTGGCCGCCAATGCCTTGCTGGAACAGCCGTTGTCGCGCGAGGCGCTGTACCGCTTTGCGCTGGAAGGCGAGGCCGTGGCCAGCGGCAGCCGGCATGGCGACAACCTGGGCCCGATGCTGCTCGGCGGCCTGGTGCTCGCCACGCACGAACGCCTGCTGCGCATCCCCGTGCCGCCTGCATGGCATTGCGCGCTGGTGCATCCGCACTGCGTG
This sequence comes from Rhodanobacter sp. FW021-MT20, assembly GCF_041107475.1. Classification (NCBI taxonomy): domain Bacteria; kingdom Pseudomonadati; phylum Pseudomonadota; class Gammaproteobacteria; order Lysobacterales; family Rhodanobacteraceae; genus Rhodanobacter; species Rhodanobacter sp. FW021-MT20. The sequence continues at coordinate 193,779 of NZ_JBGBPX010000002.1, forward strand.
CTGGAAACGCGCAAGGCGCGCGCGGCACTGGCGGGGAATTACGCGCTCGGCGAATTCGTGGCGCAAAGCGCCAACCTCGCCCTGCTGCTGGCCGGTTGTTTCCGCGGTGATGCCGCGCTGGTGCGCGAAGGGCTGAAGGACGTGCTGGTGGAACCGCGCCGCGCCCCGCTGGTGCCGGGTTTCATCCGCGTGAAACAGGCAGCGCTGGATCATCACGCCTTCGGCGCCAGCATCTCCGGTGGCGGCCCCAGCGTGTTCGGCTGGTACGCCTGCCGTGCCGACGCCGATGCCGCGGCCAGCGCCATGCGCGCCGCTTTCGCCGAGGCCGGACTGGACAGCGACACCTTCGTCGCCCCGGTCGACGGCCCCGCTGCCACCCTTGTTGATGCCTTGCCGGACGAAGCCTGACATGACCGAACCCCTGCTTTACCTCAGCACCCGCGGCCGCAGTCCCGCCGTGGGCATCAGTGGTGCCATTGCCGCCGGGCTGGCTCCGGACGGCGGCCTGTACGTGCCCGAAGCACTGCCGCGGCTCTCGCCTGACGCGTTCGATCCACATGGCACGCTGGCCGATACCGCCGCCACCCTGCTGGCTCCGTTCTTCGTCGGCGACCCGCTCGCGCAGGCGCTCCCCGCGATCTGCAGGGAGGCACTGGACTTCGACACCCCGCTGCGTCCGCTGCCGCATCGCGACGCGCACATGCTGGAGCTGTTCCACGGCCCCACCGCTGCGTTCAAGGACGTCGGCGCACGCTTCCTCGCCGCCTGCCTGCGCCGCCTGCCGCGCAAGGACGAACGCCCGCTGACCATCCTCGTGGCCACGTCCGGCGATACCGGCGCCGCGGTGGGTGCCGCGTTCCATCACCAGCCGAACGTGCGTGTGGTGATCCTGTATCCGGACGGCCTGGTTTCGCCGCGCCAGGCCCACCAGCTCGGCTGCTTCGGCGACAACGTGCTGGCATTGCGCGTGCAGGGCCGCTTCGACGATTGCCAGCGCATGGTGAAAGCCGCGCTCAACGATGCCGAACTGCAGGCCGAACGCCCGCTCAGCTCCGCCAACAGCATCAGCCTTGGCCGCCTTCTGCCGCAGATGAGCTACTACGCGCATGCTTCACTGGCGTGGTGGAACGAACATCACACGCCGCTCAACTTCATCATCCCCACCGGCAACCTCGGCAATGCGCTGGCGGCGCTGTGGGTGCGCGAGATCGGCCTGCCGGTCGGCGAGGTCTGCCTGGCCTGCAACGCCAACGCCACCTTGCCCGAATTCTTCAGCGGCGCCGATTACCGTCCCCGCGATGCCATCGCCACCCTGGCCAACGCCATGGATGTTGGCGCCCCCAGCAATTTCGAACGCTTGCGCTGGACCTTCCCGCACGCCCACGAACTGCGCGCGCAGACCCAGGCGATGAGCGTGGACGACGCCACCATCCGCCGCACGCTCACCCGACACGCACGCGAATACGACGACGTGTTCTGCCCGCACACCGCCACCGCCATGCACCTGCTCGACCGCCTGCGCGACGCTGGCAACACCGCGCCCTGGGCCGTCGTTTCCACCGCGCATCCGGCGAAATTCGAAAGCGTGGTGGAACCGCTTGCCGATCGCGCCGTCCCGGTACCTCCTGCCCTCGCCGCCATGTTGCAACGTTCCGCCAGCGCCGAGCCGATGGCGGCGGACGACGAGGCGTTGAAGCGGTGGCTGCGGGAGCCTGCCTATGCGTGAGCATGGCCTGCACCGGCCGGCGGGTGACTTCCGGCAGCTACCGGTTGCGTGCGGAGCTGGCGCATCATCCGCCTCGGTCCGCTGAAGCATTTCCGGGCCGCAGCGAATCGCCGCCCCGACCGTGGGGCGGCACGGAAAGATGGGTGTCCCGGCGCGCACCGATTGACTCAAGCCTCCAGGGGAAAACGATGAAGCTCATCGGCATGCTGGACTCACCGTACGTCCGCCGGGTCGCCATCTCGCTGTCTTTGCTGGGACTTCGCTTCGAGCACCAGCCGCTCTCGGTGTTCCGCGACTTCGCCGGGTTCGAAAAGATCAATCCCGTCGTCAAGGCACCGACCCTCGTCTGCGACGACGGCGAGGTGTTGATGGACTCCACCCTGATCATCCAGTACGCCGAGGCAGTGGCGCGTCCCAGGTCGCTATTCCCCTTGGCGCCCGCGGCGCTCCAGCACGATCTGCATCTCCTCGGCCTGGCGCTGGCGGCGACCGAGAAAAGCGTGCAACTGGTCTACGAGCGTGAATTGCGGCCCGCGGAGAAGCGGCACCAGCCCTGGGTCTCCCGCGTGACCGGCCAGTTGCTGTCCGCCTACCGCGAACTTGAACGCGAGTTCGCCCATGGCGCCCATCCCGTCGACAGCGTAACGATCCGGCAGGCTGGCGTGGCCGTGGGCGTGGCTTGGTACTTCACCCAGCGCATGCTTCCGGGGACGGTTCCGGTCGAGTCGTGTCCTTCCCTGGCGGCATTCTCCGCAAGCGCCGAATCGCTGCCCGAATTCAGGGCAGCCCCCTACGGCGACGGCACCTGCCAGCCATGACGAGCCACGGGTGCGGAAGCCGCCACCCGCCCGGCCCACAAGCCCATCACCCGCCGTCGGCGTTTCGCTCGAGCACGGCCACGTTTACCTCGCAACGCAGGCGAAAGCCCAGTGCTTCGTAAAGGCGAATTGCTGTCGTGTTGCTCTGCCAGGCGTGCAGGAAGGCCGTGTCGCCGCGTGCCGCGATCGCCGCGGCGACATGTCGCGACAAGCGGCTGGCCAGGCCGCGTCCGCGGAAATCCGGATGCGTGCATACCGCGCTGACTTCGGTATAGCCCGGGAAGCGGAAGCGTTCACCGGCCATGGCTGCGAGCCGTCCGTCGATGCGGATACCGACAAACTGCCCCATGCGATGGGTGTCACGCAGGAACGGCCCCGGCTGGGTCAGCGTGGCCAGCGCCAGCATGTCCTCCGCGTCCGCGTCGCCCAGCGCGATCAGCCGATCCGGACCCGGGACAGTCTCGATCGGCTCGGCAGCCACCATCTGCACGCCGACTGCGGTCTTGGCCGCCGTCACGCCGGAAGGAATGCCTATTTCGGGCACCTGCAGGATGAACACCGGTTGGGCGGGGCGGAGCAGCCGGGCCAGCGCGTCGAGCGAGGCGTCGTCGTCATCGCACGCCGAAGCGAACCGGTTGATCTCGGGCCGATAGCGTTTGGCCCTGGCATCACCCTGCGCAAGGTGGGCATGCGCACTGGTCAGGCTGGCCCAGACGGGGCGGTCGAGCTGATTCATCCCACACCACTCGCTGATCTGAAAACCGTCGTCCGAAGATACTTCACCTGCGCCGTGCATGGCACGCCGACCGTCCCGAAACGCCCGACCTGCCTCACCAGGCGCCCCCAGGGAGACCCACCTGGATGCTTGTTTCGCCGGCATGGAAGGCTCTCATCATGGCGGATGTCGAACCTCCGAAAACTTGCGTGCGCATCCGCACAACGTGGCGGGCTGCCTTGCGTCCGCGTGATCACGATCCGTTCGAGTGACGCCGGTCGCAAAATCATATGGACGGCCAGCCGTCCGTACGCGTACGTATCCGACGCCGGCCAGACATCGGAAAAATCGTCATGAAGAAAATGTTTGACAAGCCTTCGACACTGCCGTAGGTTCAATCGCATGTCGCAGCGCAACAGCCACCGTCGCATCGCCGAATCGAATCGCCATCTGGCGATTACCGGCCTGCTGCGGCTTCGCGGCACGCTCCTTCTTGCCCTTGTACTCGTACTCCTCATTACCAACGGAGGTGCGGGCTGAGGGCATGTGTCCAGGTAAATAGAAACAAACCTGAAGACTCCCAAAGAACCCCGCACCAGAAATGGAGCGGGGTTTTTTGTTGCCCTCGGCATCGCCTCACACAGCGGAGCCATGATGAAAAATTCCAGCCAGCACGACGAAAACAGCGAAGGCGACGTAGTCGCCGAGCACGTGCGCATCTTCGACACCACCTTGCGCGACGGCGAGCAGACGCCCGGTTTCTCGATGGACCGGCGCGCCAAGCTGCGCATGGCGCACATGCTCGAAACGCTGGGCGTGGACGTGCTCGAGGCCGGTTTTCCGCAGGCTTCGCCGGATGATTTCGCCGCCGTGGCGGAGATCGCCGGCACGTTGCGCCACACCACCGTGTGCGCACTGGCTCGCTGCCAGGCCGGCGACATCGACACCGCCGGCCGCGCGCTGGAACAGGCGCAGCGTTCGCGCATCCACGTGTTCATCTCTACCAGCCCGCTGCATCGCGAGCACAAGCTGGGCATGAGCAAGGCGCAGGTGCTCGACGCCGCGGTGGCCGCGGTGGAACGCGCCCGCGGGCTGTGCCACGAGGTGGAATTCTCCGCCGAGGACGCCATGCGCACCGAGCCGGAATTCCTGGCCGAAATCTTCAGCGCCGCGGCCGCCGCCGGCGCGACCACGCTGAATGCGCCGGACACGGTGGGCTACATGACGCCGACCGAGATCGCCGAACGCTTCACCTGGCTGCGCCAGCATGTGAAGGCGTCGCCAGAGGTGGTGTTCTCCAGCCACTGCCACGACGACCTGGGGCTGGGTGTGGCCAACAGCCTGGCCGCGGTGAGTGCCGGTGCGCGGCAGGTGGAATGCACCATCAACGGCATCGGCGAACGTGCCGGCAATGCCTCGCTGGAAGAGATCGTGATGGCGCTGAAGGTGCGTCGCGCCTGGTACGGCGTGGACACCCGCATCGCCACCCGCCAGCTGCATCCGGCCTCGCGCCTGCTGACCCAGCTGACCGGCCAGCCGGTGCAGCGCAACAAGGCAATCGTGGGTGCGAATGCCTTTGCGCACGAGTCGGGCATCCACCAGCACGGCATGCTGAAGCATCGCGATACCTACGAAATCATGCGCCCGCAGGATGTCGGTCTGGGCGAAACCCAACTGGTGCTGGGCAAGCATTCCGGCCGCGCCGCGCTGCGCCAGCGACTGGAAGCCCTGGGCCACACGCCCGACGACGCCGCGCTGGGTGAGATCTTCATCCGCTTCAAGGCGCTGGCCGACAAGAAGCGCACCATCCACGACGAAGACCTGGACGCGCTGGCACACGGCCGCGATCCCGATGCCGCCGGCCCGTGGCGGCTGGTCCGGCTGGATACCAGCTCGCATCTGGCCGGCGGCGCCTCGGCCTCGGTCGGGCTGCGCCATGACGACGGCCGCGATGTCGCCGAAGCGGCGCTGGGCGATGGCCCGGTCGACGCCGTGTTGCGCGCGATCGAACGCGCCACCGGCGCCGACCTGCAACTGACCGGCTTCCAGATCCAGGCGATCAGCGAAGGCGGCGACGCGCAGGGCGAAGCCCGCCTCACCGCGCGCCACGCCGAGCGCGAGTGGAACGGTCACGGCGTCAGCACCGACATCGTCGAAGCCGCTGCACAGGCCGCGCTGTCCATCGTCAATCACATCGAACACCACGCGCCAACCGCGCACGCCCCGCAGCCCCGCACCGCGAAAACCCTGGGAGCCCACGCATGAACACGCCCTTCCTCTGGCACAACGGCCGCATCAAGCCGTGGAGTGAAGCCAACACCCACGTCAGCACGCACGCCCTGCACTATGGCTCCTCGGTGTTCGAGGGCGAGCGCGTGTACGCCACGCCCGATGGCCCGGCCTATTTCCGCCTGGCCGACCACACTCGCCGGCTGTTCGAATCGGCCAAGGTGTACGAGATCGAGATCGGTTACAGCGAGGCGGAGATCAATGCCGCCAGCCTGGAACTGATCCGCGCCAACAGCATGAAGTCCGCCTACGTGCGGCCGATCGTGTTCCGTGGCGCCGGCGGCCTGGGCGTGCTGCCGAAGGACGGCGCACCGGTGGAAGTGGCCTTGATGGCGATGGAATGGGGCGCGTACCTGGGTGAAGCCGCCGAACGCGGCGCCGACGTGTGCGTGTCGTCATGGCACCGCCCTGCACCGAACACCATCCCGAGCTGGGCCAAGGCTGGCGGCAACTATCTCAACAGCCAGTTGATCGGACTGGAAGCGCGTCGCAATGGTTACGACGAAGGCATCGCGCTGGGCCACAACGGCCTGCTCAGCGAAGGCGCCGGCGAAAACCTGTTCCTGGTCAAGCGCGGCAAGTTGCTCACGCCGCCGTCCAGCGCCGGCATCCTGGCCGGGATCACCCGCGACACGGTCATCACCCTGGCCGCCGAACTGGGCATCCCGGTGGAAGAGCGCGACCTGCCGCGCGAGGCGCTGTACACCGCCGACGAAGTGTTCATGACCGGCTCGGCTGCCGAGATCACCCCGGTGCGCTCGGTGGATCGCAAACCCGTGGGCAGCGGCAAGCCCGGGCCGGTGACGCGCGGCCTGCAGGAAAGCTTCTTCGGCTTGTTCAATGGCAGCACGCGCGATCGCTGGGGCTGGCTGAGTTTTGTTCATGCGGTCGTCCCTGACCGCGAAAGTCAAGAAGCGGGCATCCATGCCCGCACTCCTCATCAACAGCCGGCTTCTTTGGAGGCTTCTGCATGAGCGCGCCACGCACTCTGTTCGAAAAGATCTGGGACGCGCATGTGGTCGCGCCCGAAACCGCTGATACGCCGGCGGTGCTGTACATCGACCTGCATCTGGTGCATGAAGTCACCTCGCCGCAGGCGTTCGACGAATTGCGCGCGCGCGGCCTGAAGCTGCGCCGCGCGGATCGCACGCTGGCCACGCTGGATCACTCCACCCCGACGCTGCCGGCCGGCGCCGATGGCGAACGGCCCTACGCCACCGCGCAGGCCAAGGCGCAGGTCTCGCAGCTGGAAACCAACTGCCGCGAGTTCGGCGTGGAACTGCACGGCTGGGACAGCGCCGACCGCGGCATCGTGCACGTGATCGGCCCGGAGCTGGGTGCAACGCGCCCGGGCATGACCATCGTCTGCGGTGACAGCCACACCTCCACCCACGGCGCGTTCGGTGCGCTGGCCTTCGGCATCGGCACCACCGAAGTCGGCCACGTGATGGCCACGCAATGCCTGCTGCAACGCAAACCGAAGACGCTGGCGATCCATGTGGATGGCCAGTTGCCGGCGAGCGTGGGGGCGAAGGACCTGATCCTGCACATCATCGGCCAGATCGGCATCAACGGCGGCACCGGCCACGTGATCGAATACCGCGGCGCGGCGATCGAGGCGTTGTCGATGGAACAGCGCATGACGGTGTGCAACATGTCGATCGAGGCAGGCGCCCGCGCCGGCCTGATCGCGCCGGACGACACCACCTTCGATTGGCTGAAAGGCCGCCCGCGCGCACCAAAGGGTGCGGCATGGGATGCCGCCGTGGACGCCTGGCGCGCCCTGCGCAGCGACGACGGTGCCCGCTACGACCGCGAAGTGCGCATCGATGCCCGCGCGGTGAAACCCACCGTCACCTACGGCACCCATCCGGGCATGGCGATCGCGATGGATGCGCCCGTGCCGGCCGCGCGCAATGCTATCGAACAGCGTGCACTGGATTACATGCACAGCACTGCCGGCCAGCCGATGCAGGGCATGCCGGTGGACGTGGTGTTCGTCGGCAGCTGCACCAACTCGCGCCTGTCCGACCTGCGCGAAGCCGCGCATGTACTGCGCGGTCGGCGTGTCGCCGAGGGCGTGCGCATGCTGGTGGTGCCCGGTTCCGAGGCCGTGCGCCGCGATGCCGAGCGCGAAGGCCTGCATGACGTGTTCACCGCCGCCGGCGCCGAGTGGCGCGTGCCGGGCTGCTCGATGTGCATCGCCATGAATGGCGACCTGGCCCAACCGGGACAGCTGGTCGTCAGCACCTCCAACCGCAACTTCGAAGGTCGCCAGGGCAAGGGCGCCCGCACCGTGCTGGCCAGCCCCGCCACCGCCGCGGCCTCCGCCGTCGCCGGGCGGATCGCCGACCCGCGCGCGTACCTGACGGAGGCAGCGGCATGAACACTCGCGTCGCAGCTTTTCTTCCTCTCCCCGCCGGGGAGAGGACCGAGGTGAGGGGCCAAGCTCGCGGAAGCTTTGCATCGAAGCGCGCTTCGATCAGCGGCTTCGCGAGCACCCGCCCCTCACCCCAACCCTCTCCCCAGCGGGGAGAGGGAGCGAACGCAACCTGCGAGGAATTTCACTGATGCAGCCCATCACCCGCATCCACTCCCGCACCGCCGTGCTGGCGGACGAGAACATCGACACCGACCGCATCATCCCGGCCCGTTTTCTCACCACCACCACGCGCGAAGGCCTGGGCAAGCTGTGCTTCAACGACTGGCGCTACCAGGCTGATGGCAGCGACAACCCGGCGTTTCCGCTGAACCAGCCGGCAGCCAGGGGCTGCGCGATCCTGGTCGCGGGGCGCAACTTCGGCTGCGGCTCCTCGCGCGAGCATGCGCCGTGGGCGCTGCTGGATTACGGCATCAAGGCGGTGCTGTGCAGCGAGATCGCGGACATCTTCCGCGGCAACGCGCTGAAGAACGGCCTGCTCGCCATCGTCATCGATGAGGCCGAGCACCGCTGGCTGCTGGACCACCCCGGCACCGAGCTGGCCATCGACGTGCGCGAGCAGGCGATCGAGCTGCCCGACGGGGGTCGCATCCGCTTCGAGCTGGAACCGTTCGCGCGCCACTGCCTGCTCAACGGCGTGGATCAGCTCGGCTTCCTGCAGCAGCACGCCGACGCGATCGAAGCGTTCGAAGCGCGTTGCGAGGAGGCGGCATGAAGTCCTACGCACTCCCCACCCCATCTCACCGTCACCCCAGCTTCCGCTGGGATGACGGCCATAACGCCACCCCGTCCAAGGAATCCCACGCATGAAAGCCCGTATCGTCACCCTGCCCGGCGATGGTGTCGGCCCGGAAGTCACCGCTGCCGCTGTTGCCGTGCTGCAAGCCGTCGCCGCGCACTATGCGCACGATTTCAGCTTCGACGAACAGTTGATCGGCGGTGCCGCCATCGACGCCACCGGCGAACCGCTGCCCGCCGCCACGCTGGCCGCGTGCAAGAACGCCGACGCACTGCTGCTGGGCGCGGTGGGCGGACCGAAATGGTCCGATCCGAATGCTCCGGTACGCCCGGAACAGGGCTTGCTGGGCCTGCGCGCCGCATTGGGCGTCTACGCCAACCTGCGTCCGTTGACCGTGCATCCCGCGCTGGCCTCGCTGTCGCCGCTGAAGAACGAAAAGCTGCACAACGTCGACGTGCTGTTCGTGCGCGAACTGACCGGCGGCGCCTACTTCGGCGCGAAGACCCGCACCGCCGACACCGCCACCGACGAATGCAAATACACCGTGGCCGAAGTCGAGCGCGTGACACGGCGTGCGTTCGAACTGGCGCGCGGCCGCCGCCAGCACGTCACCTCGGTGGACAAGGCCAACGTGCTGGAAACCTCGCGCTTGTGGCGCAGCACCGTCATCCGGGTGGCCGCCGAGTACCCGGACGTGAAACTGGAGCACCAGCTGGTCGATTCGATGGCGATGCTGTTGCTGACCCAGCCGAACCGCTACGACGTGGTGGTCACCGAGAACCTGTTCGGCGACATCCTGACCGACGAAGCCGCCGCGCTGGCCGGCTCGCTGGGCCTGCTGCCGTCCGCCTCGCTGGGCGAGGGCCGCAAGGGTCTGTACGAACCGATCCATGGCTCGGCCCCGGACATCGCCGGCAAGGGCGTCGCCAATCCGGTCGGCACCATCCTCTCGGTCGCCTTGCTGCTGCGTCACTCGCTGCAACTGGAAGCCGAGGCGCAGGCGGTGGAAGCGGCGGTCGACCACGTATTGCAGCACGGCCCGCACAGCCGCGACATCGGTGGCGATGCCGGCACCGACGCGGTGCGCGATGCCGTGCTGGCCGCGCTGAATGATCACGCCAACAGCAGCAATGCCTCTGCCGATCGCGAGCGCGCATGCGGCTGACACCACACCCCTTACCCCGCGGACACAGGGACGTGACCGCTTTTTTTATTCGAACACGCACGAAGCAGCTCGTTCCACCGTCATTGAAGACCTTACCTGTGGCCGTCCATGCGGCCAGAAACCAACCAGCCAACGTTACCGAAGGAGTTACCGCATGAGCACCACCAACGACACGCTCGCCAACGCCCGCATCGCTGTCCTGGGCTATGGCAGCCAGGGCCGCGCGCATGCGCTCAACCTGAAAGACTCCGGCCTCGACGTCGTGGTCGGCGTGCGCAAGGGCGGTCCCTCGTGGAACCGCGCCTACACCGACGGCTTTGCCGTGGCGGAACCGGCCGAAGCCGTGCGCGGCGCCGACCTGGTCGCCGTACTCACCCCCGACATGGTGCAGCCGGCCGTCTACAAGGAGGCGATCGAGCCGAACATCAAGCCCGGCGCCGCGCTGCTGTTCGCGCACGGCTTCAACGTGCACTTCAAGCAGATCGAGCCGCGCAAGGACATCGACGTGATCCTGGTCGCGCCGAAGGGTCCGGGCGCGCTGGTGCGCAGCGAGTACGAGCGCGGCCGCGGCGTGCCGTGCATCTGGGCCGTGCACCAGGATGCCAGCGGCCAGGCCGAGGCGAAGACCAAGGCGTATGCCGACGGCATCGGCGGCGGCCGCGCGATGATCATCAAGACCGACTTCAAGGAAGAGACCGAGACCGACCTGTTCGGTGAGCAGGCCGTGCTGTGCGGCGGTGCCAGCTCGCTGGTGCAGGCCGGCTTCGAGACCCTGATCGAGGCGGGCTACCAGCCGGAAATCGCCTATTACGAGGTGTTCCACGAACTGAAGCTGATCGTGGACCTGTTCTACGAAGGCGGCATCGCGAAGATGCTGGAGTTCATCTCCGAAACCGCGCAGTACGGCGACTACGTCAGCGGCCCGCGGGTGATCGACGCCAGCGTGAAGGCGCGCATGAAGGACGTGCTGAAGGACATCCAGGACGGCACCTTCGCCAGGAACTGGACCGCCGAATACCAGGCCGGCCTGCCCAACTACAAGAAGTACAAGCAGGCCGATCTCGATCACCCGATCGAGGCGGTCGGCGCCAAGTTGCGCGCACGCATGACCTGGCTGCACCCGACCACCGCCGCGCCGGCGGAGTCGCTGAAGAAGGCCGGCTGAAACCGGCATCAGGCCGCGCGTGCATGAGGCCGCGCGGCCCGCTTTACCCATCCACGAAGACGAGGTTCGCCATGAAACGTTTCCATATCGCCCTGGCCGTCGCTGACCTGGACGCCTCCATCGCCGATTACAGCGCCCGCCTGGGCCAGAAGCCGCAGGCCGTGGTGAACGGAACCTACGCCATGTGGCGCACCGAGCAGCTCAACTTCTCGATCCGCCAGGAACCCGCGCAGGCCGGCCGCATCTGCCAGCTCGGTTTCGAAGACGATGCCGCACAAACCTTCTCCAGCAGCACCGACGTCAACGACATCGAGTGGCAGCGTTTCTCCACGCTGGAACAGGACCTTCGCATCATCACCACCTTCGGCGTGCCCGTGCATCCCGCCGTCCAGCACGAACTGATCCGCAATTGAAGCATCGGTCGGCACCCGCTCGCTGGCCGGCATGCCCGGCCGCGCGGTCCGACAGATAGCCCACCGGCACGGCCTTTCAAGACCCGTGCCCGACCTGCCGGCCCGCCCGGCGCATTCAGGAACCCATCGTGACCACATCAACGCTGACAGCCCCCGCTGCCTCCTCCATCGCCACCGACCACCACCCCCTCGCCAGCCAGCCGATGAGCGGCGCCGAGGTGGTCGTACAGGTACTGGCCGACGAAGGGTGCAGTGTGCTGTTCGGCTATTCCGGCGGCGCGATCCTGCCGGTGTACGACGCGGTGTTCCGCTACAACGCGGAACACGCCGGCCCCGACGGCCGCGAAGCGATGCCGCTGGTGGTGCCGGCCAACGAACAGGGTGCCGGCTTCATGGCCTCCGGTTACGCGCGCGCCTCGGGCAAGGTGGGCGTGGCCGTGGTCACCTCCGGCCCCGGCGCCACCAACATGGTCACCCCGGTGCGCGACTCGATGGCCGATTCGATCCCGCTGGTGGTGATCTGCGGGCAGGTGCCTACCACCTCGCTGGGCAGCGACGCATTCCAGGAGGCCCCCATCAGCAACATCATGGGCGCCTGCGCCAAGCATGTGTTCCTGGTCACCGACGCACAGACGCTGGAAGCCACCTTGCGCACCGCCTTCGAGATCGCCCGCAGCGGCCGCCCCGGCCCGGTGGTGGTGGACATTCCGAAGAACGTGCAGAACGCCGAACTGCATTTCGACGGCCAGTGCCGCCTGCCGATTCCCGGCTATCGCACACGCCTGCATGCGGTGGAATCGGCGCGCCTCGACGACGATGCCTGCGCCAGCTTCTTCGCCGCACTGGCCCTGGCAAAACGCCCGCTGATCTACGCCGGCGGTGGCGTCATCGCCGCCAGCGCGGCACCGGCATTGCGCGCATTTTCCGAAGCCTTCGGCATCCCGGTGACCACCACTTTGATGGGCCTGGGCGCCGTCGATACCACCACACCGCTGGCGCTGCACATGCTGGGCATGCACGGCACCGCCTACGCCAATTACGCGGTGGACGACTGCGACTTCGTGTTCACCCTTGGCGCCCGCTTCGACGACCGCGTGGCCGGCGTGCCGGACAAGTTCGCCCCCAGCGCGAAGTTCATCGCGCAGCTGGACATCGACCCCGCGGAAATCGGCAAGGTGAAAGCGGTGGACTGGCACCACGTCGGCCCGCTCGCCGCCGCACTGGAGCGGCTGACCCACTATGGCATCACCCACGGTGCACGTCCGGCGCCGGACGAATGGCATGCGCACGTCGCCGCGCTCAAGCACACTCACGCGATGAACTATGACCGCGACAGCGCGCTGATCCAGCCCTACGCGGTGATCGAGGAAATCAATCGCCACACGCAGGGCCGCGCCATCATCAGCACCGGCGTTGGCCAGCATCAGATGTGGGCTGCGCAGTATTTCGATTTCCGCCAGCCGCGCCAGTGGCTGACCTCCGGCTCGATGGGCACGATGGGTTTCGGCCTGCCCGCGGCGATCGGCGCGCAGTTCGCGCGACCCGATGCGCTGGTCATCGACATCGACGGCGATTCCAGCATCCGCATGAACCTGGGCGAGATGGAAACCGTCACCACCTACGGCCTGCCGCTGAAGGTGGTGGTGCTCAACAACGTCGGCGACGGCATGGTGCGGCAGTGGCAGAAGCTGTACTTCAAAGGCCGCTTCAGTGCCAGCGACCGCAGCCTGCATCGCAAGGATTTCATCAAGGCCGCCGAGGCCGACGGCTTCGCCTGGGCGCGTCGACTGGACGACAAGTCGGCGCTGGCTTCCACCATCGCCGAGTTCCTCGCCTTCGACGGCCCGGCCTTCCTGGAAGTGATGATCGACCCCGATGCCGGCGTCTACCCGATGGTGGGGCCGGGGGCCACTTACGCACAAATGATTACCGGCGACTTCATCGCTTCGCGCGGCGAGATACCGGCCGACACGAACGAGGTTCCCTCGACATCCATGTTCTGAGCTTTTTTCCTTCTCCCTCTGGGAGAAGGTGGCCCGAAGGGCCGAATGAGGGTTCGGCGAAGTCTCGACGTTTCGCTCCGACCGTACCCTCACCCGCCTGCCGGCACCCTCTCCCAATGGGAGAGAGATTCACTACCGAACGATTCGGAGGGTTGCCATGAAACACACCTTGTCCCTGTTGTTGCAGAACGAATCCGGCGCGCTGGTACGCGTGGCCGGCCTGTTTGCCGCGCGTCATTGCAATATCGATGCGCTGACCGTCGCCGCCACCCATGATCCGTCGGTGTCGCAGCTGACCCTGGTGCTGCACGGCAGCGCCTCGGTGCTGGACCAGATCGTGCGGCAGACGCGCAAGCTGGTCGACGTGATCGACGTCAACACGCTGTCGCTGATCGGTGACGACAGCGCCCCCTTGGCGCTGGCTGCCCAGCCTTGAACGCACGGCTCGCCGAACAAGCCACCGCCGATGCAGCCGCGACCGATCGCGAGCTGCTGCAGCGCGCGCAAGCCTCACGCGTCTACGACGTGGCCCACGTGAGTGCGCTGGATGACGCGCCATTGCTGTCCGCCCGACTCGGCGCGCGCGTGCTGCTGAAGCGCGAAGACCAGCAACCGGTGTTCTCGTTCAAGTTGCGCGGCGCCTACAACCGCATGGTGCAACTGGATGCGGCACAACGCGCGTGCGGCGTGGTGGCCGCTTCGGCCGGCAACCATGCGCAAGGCGTGGCCCTGGCCGCGGCGAAGCTCGGCATTCGCGCCGTCATCGTGATGCCGGTCACCGCGCCGCAGGTGAAAATCGACGCGGTGCGCCGCCTCGGCGGCGACTTCGTGGAAGTGATGCTGGCCGGCGATTCCTACAGCGACGCACAAGAAGCCGCTGCACGTGTGCAGGCCGAACGCGGCAGCGTGTTCGTGCACCCCTTCGACGATCTCGACGTGATCGCCGGGCAAGCCACGGTTGGCCTGGAACTGCTTCGCCAATATCCGGATAACCTGCACGCGGTGTTCGTGCCGGTAGGCGGTGGCGGCCTGCTTTCCGGCATCGCCGCGTGCATCAAGGCGCAACGTCCCGGGGTGAAAGTGATCGGCGTGCAGGCGACCGATTCGGACGCGATGACACGCTCGCTGGAAAGCGGCGAACGCGCGCTGCTGAACGAAGTCGGCCTGTTCGCCGACGGCACCGCGGTGAAGCAGGTCGGCGCGCTCACCTTCGCGTTGTGCCAGCGCCACGTGGACGCCATGCTGCGCGTGGACACCGACGCCATCTGTGCCGCCATCCGCGACGTCTACCAGGAAACCCGCTGCGTGCCCGAACCCTCCGGCGCACTGGCATTGGCCGGACTCAAGCAATACGCCGCCACGCGCGGCGACATCGACGGCGCGCTGGTCGCGGTGGTTTCCGGCGCCAACATGAATTTCGATCGCCTGCGCTTCGTCGCCGAACGGGCCGAAGTGGGCGAACAGCGCGAAGCGGTGTTCGCGGTGACGATCCCCGAGGAACGCGGCAGTTTCCGCCGCTTCTGCGCCGCGCTTGGCCAGCACAGCATCACCGAATTCAATTACCGCATCGGTGACGCCACCCGCGCGCACCTGTTCGTGGGCATTCAGACCACCGGCCGCAATGAACGCGAGGCGCTGGCCACCGCGTTTCGCGCGCAGGCTTTCGACGTGCTCGACCTCACCGATGACGAGCTGGCCAAGCTGCACTTGCGCCACATGATCGGCGGCCGCTCGCCATTGGCGGACGACGAGCGGATTTACCGTTTCGAATTTCCCGAACGCCCCGGCGCACTCACCCGCTTCCTCGGCCACATGCACCCGGACTGGAACATCAGCCTGTTCCACTACCGCAACCAGGGCGCCGACTACGGCCGCATCCTGGTCGGCATCCAGGTGCCCGCCGATGAGCAGCCCGCGTTCCGCCAATTCCTCGACACGCTGGGCTACCCGCACTGCGACGAAAGCGAGAATCCGGCGTACCGCCTGCTGCTGCGTGAATGAAGCGGGGCGCCGCGGGGCGCCCTGACAGGGCTGCGCACAAACCGGGCGCCCGGCCCGGAGTGGCCCAATGGCACCCGCCGGTTTCGACTCCCATCATGTACACCACTTCCGCGGATGAGCGTTTGGACGCCTATCGCGCCTTCTCGGGCCCTATTGGCGATTCTGATGGACGTCACTTGCAGCCCGGTCGTGGTGCGCTTCGGTCGCCTCGGTGACACGATTCTGTTGCAGCCCTTGCTGCACAAGCTGTCCCGACGCTATGGCCAGCCCTGCCAGTTGCTGTCCCTCGGCGACTGGTCGGCCACGCTGTTTTCGGCCCAGCCGGAAGTCGCCGGCCTGATCCCGCTGGCCACTCAATATGGGCCGCTGTGGATCCGCCCCGAGCGCTGGAAAGCGATCCTGGCACTGCGTCGGCTACGCGGCCATCCGTTCTACATTGCCGAGCCAGCCAACCGCGCCCGGACCAAGATCCGCCCGATGCTGAAGCTGGCGGGCATACCGCCAGAGCACTGCCAGTTCATCGAGGATTTGCCGATGCGGGAAGATGAGCATTGGCTGGACTGGCTGTCGCGCTTCAGCGACACCACGCCAAGCGCGTTCCGCGACCACGCCGGGCACGCGATACCGGAATGGTGCGGAGCCCCCGACTTGCGGGTCAGCCAGGGCGAACAACTGGACCGCGACGAATGGTTGCGCGCGCGCCACTGGACACAACGCCCGCTGGTGCTGTTGCAACCGGCCAACAAGCGGACGATGCGCTGGAACGGGGTGCGTGCAGCCGATGAAGACGTCAAATCCTGGCCGGCGGACCGCTGGGCCGCCCTCGCGCAAACCATGACGCAGGCCATGCCGCATGCACAAATCCTGTTCTGCGGGTCGCCCGCGGAAGCCGGTTACCTGCGCCAGCTCAAGGCGGCCGTGGGACCGACGACGCCGGCCATCGAGATAGCCGCACTGCCATTGGGTCGCCTCAAGGCCTTGCTCGACATCGCCCACAGCATGGTGTCCGTCGACACCGGGCCGGCGCACCTGGCGGCCGCGCTGGGTTGCCCGCTGGTGGTGCTGTTCGGCGGCCGGTCGCCACGCACGTGGGCGCCCCGCAGCGGGCGCGGTGGGGCGGTAAGCGTGGTCGGCGGCCTGCCGGAATGTCAGCGCGTGGACCAGATCCAGCTCGAAACGGTGGTCGACGCATGGCATCGATTGCCCTCACGTGGCGTGCCTGACGCGCCCTCCACTGACAACGCCCCACGTCCTCGACAAGGACCATCCTCGACAACTTCGCTTGCCGTTGCCGAAGGAGCCTGACCCGAGGTTTCCGCGCAGGCAGGGCCCGCCCCCCGGGACGGACTTCAGTGCCCGCTGCCGGGTACTGCCGGCGGAGTGGCTGCAGGCGTCGCCGCCTTTGGCGGCGCCGTGGTCCCGGGCGTGACTGCTGGTGATGACGCCGTCGTGGATGACGCCGCCGGCGTCGAGGCCCAGTGCTCGCTCTGGATATCCATGCTCTTGTCCATCATGGCATTGCGCGACTTCTCGATAGCCTTGGCGGTGCCCGGTGCCGGCGCAGACGAACTTGCCGCAGGCCCGTCCGACGCTACCGGCTTGTCCCGGTTGGCGTGACAAGCCGCCAGACCAAACATCGCCGCAAGGGTGAGAGTGCAGAGGATCGCCTTCATACGCCGCTCCGGTCAGGGCCATGGCCGATCTTGGCGCGGCGTAGTTGAACCGGACGTCAAGAGAGGTCGGCGAATCCGTGTGGAGCCGCTCGATGGCCACATGCGCTCACCGGACTGACCCGAAGCCGGGATCGTGCGGCACAACGCGTTTCTCCCGACAGGCCACACTGCCTCCGCCATCGGCTCACGCTACACTTCGCCGATGGCTCCTCCTCCGCGCAAGCGCCAGCGGCGCAAACCTGCATCGTCCACCCAGACCCGGCCACACGTGCGTGCGCCACGGCCGGCGGCGGCCAGGCCTGCGGGTCCTGCCGACAGTTCGACCCGTGCCAGTCGCGTGCTGGACTGGCTGCTGCAGAAATTGCCACTGCGCCAGCGCGAGAAGGCGCACGACTATCTGGTACTGACCCGCATGGATCGCCCGATCGGCGCGTTGCTGCTGCTGTGGCCGACGTGGTGGGCGCTGTGGCTGGCGGCTGACGATTTTCCGCCATGGAAGTTGCTGATCATCTTCACCCTGGGCGTGTTCGCGATGCGCGCGGCCGGCTGCGCGATCAACGACTTTGCCGACCGCAAGCTGGACCCGCAGGTGGAACGCACCGCCGGCCGGCCGATCGCCAGCGGAAGGGTGACGCCGCGCGAGGCGCTGATCGTGTTCGCCGCGTTGCTGGTGTTCGCTTTCATCCTGGTGTTGTTCACCAACAAGCTCACCATCGAAATGTCGTTCATCGGCGCGGCGCTGGCGGCAATCTACCCGTTCACCAAGCGCTGGACCTACCTGCCGCAAGTGGTGCTGGGCGCGGCGTTCGGCTGGTCGATCCCGATGGCGTTCACCGCCGTGACGAGCACGGTGCCGCCGCTGGGCTGGCTGCTGTTCATCGCCAACATCCTGTGGTCGGTGGTGTACGACACCGAGTACGCGATGGTCGACCGCGACGACGACCTGAAAGTCGGCGCCAAATCCACCGCGATCCTGTTCGGCGACGCCGACCTGCCGATCCTCGGCATCCTGATGGCCACCCTGCTGCTGGCGATGGTCTTCGTCGGCCAGCGCGCACACCTGGGCTGGCCGTACTGGCTGGCCCTGCTTGTCGCCACCGGCCTGTTCGCCTACCAACTGTGGTTGATCCGCAAACGCGAACGCGGCCCCTGCCTGACTGCCTTTCGCCACAACAACTGGTGGGGCCTGGCGGTGTGGATCGGCATCGTGCTGGCGTTGGCGGTCAGATAGTGAACCGCTACCCCTGCGGCTGATTCCGGACTGTTTCGACCTGCAGGCTTTGCAGGTTTACCGAAATATCACGAGGGTCCGCGCTCTCGCCGGCAGCAAGCGGCGACCGCGGCTGGTCGAAGCGCAACTCGACATGGAGGTTGCCCTGCGCATCCATCGCTTCGGACGGCACCCTCACTACCGTCATCGGCATGGGTTTGCCGCGCTCGAACGACCAGCGTGCCAGCAGATGCTGGCCGGCAGAAACATCGACAGTGAGCTTCGGAAATGCCACTGGCAGATAGGGCAATACACCCATGACCAGGCGCACGCCAGCTCCGGGCGATGCCACGCGGAGGCCCAATTCGGCGGTGGCTCCGCTTGACCAGGTGCCGCCGTCGCCGGGATGGCTCCAGCCTGCCAGCTGAAAAGCAAGCCCCGCAGCATCCGGACTGAAATGATAGATGTGGCCCGGCAAGGCTTCCGCATAACCAACGCGCGACGGATGATGCAGGACGCCGCGTTGACCATGCGCAAACCAGCCCGGCGCGACGACATGGAAGCCGTCGACCATGCCCATGCCAGTACCCGCGGGAAAGCCATTCTGGATACGCGCGAGTCGCTGCCACATGTCCGGTTGCACGAGGTAGAGGCCATGGGCATCGAGCTTCCCGCGGAAGAACGCATCATGCCGCTGCGTGCGCTCGCGTTGCAGGTACGGCGCGGGAAGTCGCGCATAGTAGGCCGTATCGATACCGAAGCCATGGGATAGCGCCAGCATTTCGTAGGCGATGTACTCATCACCGCTGTAATGGCCCGGGATCACGTACAGATTGGAATAGCGTGCCCGCGCCTCGTTCCAGAACGCCGAAGAGGTCTGCGGAAAATGGCCGTCTGCGACTTTGCCTGCTGCAGTGTGGCGAGAAACCTGCAGGAAAGGCTGCAGGTCGATGAACTGCAACAGCAATACCACGATGGCCGTCACCTGCATTCCCCGGACGGGCAATCGAGACAATCCGCGGACCGCGACCAGCATCAACAGATAGTAAACCG
This sequence comes from Rhodanobacter sp. FW021-MT20, assembly GCF_041107475.1. Lineage (NCBI taxonomy): Bacteria > Pseudomonadati > Pseudomonadota > Gammaproteobacteria > Lysobacterales > Rhodanobacteraceae > Rhodanobacter > Rhodanobacter sp. FW021-MT20. The sequence continues at coordinate 213,189 of NZ_JBGBPX010000002.1, forward strand.
GCCAGAACAATCGCCCCGAACAGCGGAAGGTGTTGGCCCACTTGGCAACGATGGTGGGCAAGGGCAACGTGAACAGTACGTGCGACCCGAAAGTCACGACATTCGACACGGCCAGTGCCGTGAGCACCCATGCACACAGTGCAATCGCCGTTCCTGGCCGCTTTTGCCATGCTTGCACCTGGCCAGGCCGACGTCCCCGCCAGCACCACCAGACCGCTCCCGCCATCAATGCAAGCAAGACACCGGCACCAAGGTAATTGAATCCCTCGTACTGACCCGCAGTCGCAGGCGACAGCGCCGGCATCAGGAAGGGACGAATGCCTACCGGCATGAATGGCGACAGCAGATTCATCGAATAGAAGCCGAAGCCGCCAGCCGATACATCCATGTCACCGAAATAGCCGGCCAGCCACATCAGGAGCAGCGAGCCGCCGATCGACGCCGGCGCTGCCCACAGCATCGATTTCGCCAATCGAGCACGATCGAGGACGAGATAGCGCAACAGATAGGCCGCCCAGATCGCATAGGCCATGACCACGAGGTAGGCCTGCACCAGCGGTACCAGCCACAACAGCGCCAGCCACTGCCACAGCCGGCCACGGCTCGGCGGCACGTAGTACAGATAGAGCGCGCAGACGATGATCCAGTGCGCGCTCAGCGCCAGATGAGCCTGGGCACGAAGCAACATGATCGGGCTGAGCAGGAACAACACGGTTCCGACGGCCAGCAGCAGACGACTTCGCGTGAACAGGGACAGCAGGCGACAGGCGAAATAACCCTGCAAGACATAGCACAGGCAAAGCCAGATGCCGTCGTACTGGAACGTCGCGGGCAGCCATCTCCGGAACAGCTTGAAGACCAATGCCAGCAGCGGGATCGAGTCGGAATAGACGATCGAATGAGCCTGTTCCAGCCCAAGCGCATGCAGCCGGCCCAGCGGGAACATCCATGGCTCCGCTCGAAAGGCGAGCCACCCCATGTAACTCTGTGCCGAGTCGCCCACCGCCAGCCAGCCGACATGCCCGGGCCACAGATACGAAGCATCCAGCAGCAGGCAGAACATCAACGCCCCACCACAGGCAGCCCATATGGCCGCTGCCAACATGGGGTTTCCTCTAGAGCGTGGCGGCAGGTCGTTGAATGCCATCATTCATGTCCGTATCAACACCCTGTCGAGGGTAACCTACGGACCTGCGCCATGGATGTCCCGCACGCGCAAGGCATCGTATGCAAGACTGCGCCTCGATACTTCCCGGTTCGAACGTCAGCTGGCCCCATGTTCAAACTCCATCACCTGCTCATGCGCCAACCATCCCGCACGCCGGTTGACGACGACACCAGAACGCCCGCGGACACAGGGTCGGCGACCGATGACCCGGTTGCTCGACAGGGCCTGTTCGTCATCGGCGCGGCCCGGACGGGCACGACCATCCTGCAAGGTGCACTGAACGATTCCCGTGAGATTTTCCTGTTCGGTGAACCCGCTTTTCATCGCGACCCGGGAACCCCCGACTTTGCCTCGCGCTACAACGGCATGCACCGCGCCTGGGGCAACCAGGAGACCAAGAGCAGCTACTGCCCTCGCTTGTTCGAACACGATGCCCGTTGGCACGACTACCTCGAAAAACTGGCCCGGCACTATCGCTACGTTGGCTCGAAGATCGTCATCAACCCTCATGACGCGACAGCGGAATGCAGCGAGCTGTTCGATTTCCAGTGCCGCCGCTTTTACACATCGCACCAGATATTCACCTTCCGCAATCCATTGGACACGCTGATGTCCACGCGCGGATTGTCCGAACTCAATGGCGGCCGTATCGCGAGCTGCATCGAGGTGCTGCGCGGCTACTTTCTGGTCGTGCAGCTCTACTTCCAGGCCGTACGCACGCTGCCCCATGTGCATGGCTGGTTCCACGAATCGGTCGGCCCGGACGCGTTCCGTGCTCTTGGTACGTCGCTCGATCTTCCACTGTCGAATGGCATGGCTTACTACGACAGCCGCAAGATTCGTCATTACACGATGGAACAGGTACCCGAATCCCGGTGCACCGTTGTGTCGGAAGCAATGGACCTGTACGGCGATTTCAGGACCCAGGCCAGCGCCGGCTTTGCCCTGCCCCAGATCGAGCAGAACAATGGACATCTCGATCCTGCGCACTTCACGCCACTGGGCCGTCTATCGTGGCGCGTCACACGGTTTCTGGATGCGCTGGACAAGCTGGAGGCATCAGGCGCAAGCGAATGACAGCCAGCATGTGCACGTGTGTCACCGCCAGCAGCTCGCACTTGTTCTCGCGTCGCGCATGCCTCGTTCCCGGCGCACCATGAAGCCGATGAAACCCCTGTAAATCAGCACCGCGGCTTGATCGAAGATGGGCAGGATGGGCGTGGTGCCGTCGACGCGAAAGGGATACGTTCGACCATGCGGATTTGCCCTGATCGTCTCCGACATGTGCGACATTGACCGTCACTGTCTGCAACGGCTTGTGCAGGCAACATCAATCACGTCGTGACGGTGCGCGCGCCAGTGCCCACACATCCACGCGTTGCACCCCGGCACGCTTGAGCACGCGGGCACATTCGGCCAGGGTGGCGCCGGTGGTCATCACGTCGTCGAGGACGGCTACGTGCGATGGCAGCACGATGCCTTCGCGCACGGCAAAGGCGGCGCGCACGTTGCGGCGGCGTGCGACGGCATCGAGTTCGGTTTGTGCATCGGTGGCGCGAACGCGTCGCAGCACGTCGTGGCGACACGGCACACCAAGCGCCTTCGCCAGCGGTCGGGCCAACTCCAGCGCCTGGTTGTAGCCGCGCCGACGCAAGCGGGTGCGATGCAGTGGCACCGGTACGATCAGCGCCGGCCGCTCGATCGTCAGCGGCTCGCGTTGCCACAGGGCGCCCAGCGCACGACCGGCCGCCAGCGCGGCGCCGAACTTGTAGCGCGATTCCAGCCGATCCAGTGGCCAGCCGTAACGAAATGGCGCCCATGCGGCATCCCAGGTGGGCGGATGGCGCTGGCATTGACCGCACAGCGCAGCGGAGGTGGGCAACGGCAAGGCGCAGCGGGCGCAACAATGGTGGTTGCGCGGCAACTCGGCGGCGCAATCGGCGCACAGGTCGATGCCGTCATGCCCTTGCGCGCCGCACAGCAGGCAGCGCGGTGGCAACAAGCCGTATCGCAGGACTTCGATCCAGCGGCGTGCCATTCCCTGCACGAATCACTCCATTCGACGCGATGCACCGATGGTAGCGGGGCGCATGCGTCCACGCATCGTCAACCTGAAATAGCATATTGAAGTTGACACACGGAGGCCGCGACTTCCACACTTTCGCTTTGATCCCGCGAGCATAGACAGTGACCGCTACCCCGACCCGCCACGACTGGACCCGCGACGAAGTGCTCGCGCTGTTCGACCTGCCGTTCAACGACCTGCTGTACCGCGCGCACACAGTGCATCAGGAAAACCACGACTCGAACGCCGTGCAAGTGTCGACCCTGCTGTCGATCAAGACCGGCGGCTGCCCCGAGGATTGCGCCTACTGCCCGCAGGCCGCGCGCTATGACACCGGCGTGCAGGCGCAGAAGCTGATGGAGATCGACGACGTGCTGGCGCGCGCGAAAGCCGCCAAGGCCGCAGGCGCCAGTCGCTTCTGCATGGGCGCGGCGTGGCGCGGGCCGAAGGATCGCGACATTCCCAAGGTCGCCGCCATCGTCAGCGCGGTGAAGGGGCTGGGCCTGGAAACCTGCGCCACGTTGGGCCTGCTTGGCGACGGTCACGCGCAGGCACTGAAGGATGCCGGGCTGGACTACTACAACCACAACATCGACACCGCGCCGGAATTCTACGGCGAGATCATCCACACCCGCGAATACCAGGACCGGCTGGAAACGCTGGGCCAGGTGCGCGACGCCGGCCTGAAGACCTGCTGCGGCGGCATCGTCGGCATGGGCGAAACGCGCGAGCAGCGCGCCGGCCTGCTGCAGGCGCTGGCCAACCTGCCCGAACACCCGCAGTCGGTGCCGATCAACCAGCTGGTGCCGGTGCCCGGTACGCCACTGGCCAATACCGACAAGCTCGACCCGTTCGAATTCGTGCGCGCGATCGCGGTGGCGCGCATCCTGATGCCGCGCTCGATCGTGCGCCTGTCCGCCGGCCGCCAGCAGATGGACGATGCGGTGCAGGCTCTGTGCTTCTTCGCCGGCGCCGGCTCGATCTTTGCCGGCGACAAGCTGCTCACCACCGGCAATCCTGACGTGGCGCACGACCACGCCCTGTTCCGCCGGCTCGACCTGCATCCGCTGGACGTGGTGGAGACCTCGGGCACCGTGCACGCGGACATCCTCGATTCTGCCAGCGCCGACGAAGCCGCCTGTTGCGGCAACAGCTGCGGTTGCGGCGCGGCGGCATGACCCTGCTGGCGTCATCCCTGCGCAAGTGGGGATGACGCCAGCATCCGTCGCACGGATAACCGCCCCATGCCCAGACCCGAGCTTCTTCATCGACTGGCCGCCGAGACGGCCCGGCGCGAGCGTGCCGGCCTGCTGCGCCGCCTGCGCGTGGTCGAGCACGGCGACGGCCCGTGGCTGGAATCGGAAGGCCGCCGCCTGCTCGGCTTCTGCAGCAACGACTACCTGGGCCTGGCACAGCATCCGCAGGTGATCGCTGCACTGAAGCGCGCCGCCGACGACGAAGGCGTGGGCAGCACCTCGGCGCATCTGATCTGCGGCCATCGGCGCGAGCACGCGATGCTGGAAGAGGCGCTGGCCGAATGGACCGGGCGCGAACGCGCGCTGCTGTTCTCCACCGGCTACATGGCCAACCTCGGCACGCTGCAGGCACTGCTGCAACGTGGCGACACCTGCGTGCAGGACAAGCTCAACCACGCCTGCCTGATCGATGGCGCGCAACTGGCCGGCGCCGAACTGAAACGCTATCCGCACGCCGACGTGGCCGGCGCCGCGCGCCAGTTGCAGAGCCGCCCCGACAGCGCCGCCCTGCTTGCCACCGACGGCGTGTTCAGCATGGATGGCGACGTGGCGCCACTGCGCGAACTGGCCGCCGTGTGCACGCGCGAAGGCGCCACCTTGATGGTGGACGATGCCCACGGCCTGGGCGTGCTCGGCGATGATGGCGCCGGCAGCATTCGCGCCGCCGGGCTTGGCCAGCGTGACGTGCCTGTACTGATGGCCACGCTGGGCAAGGCGCTGGGCTGCAGCGGTGCTTTCGTCGCTGGTTCGGCCGCGCTGATCGACGGCCTGCTGCAATTCGCTCGCCCGTACATCTACACCACGGCGATGCCACCCGCGCTGGCCGCTGCTGCGCTGGCCGCGGTCATCGCCGCGCGCGAGGAAAGCTGGCGCCGCGAAAAACTCGCCGCGTTGATCGCCCGTTTCCGCGCTGGTGCCGCCGAACTCGGCTTGGCGCTGATGCCTTCGCCCAGCGCGATCCAGCCGCTGCAACTGGGCGATGCGCAGGCTGCGCTGGATACCGCGCAAGCATTGGAGCAACGCGGTTTCCTGGTAGGTGCGATCCGTCCGCCCACCGTGCCGAAAGGCCAGGCGCGGCTGCGCATCACGCTGTCGGCCGCGCACGAAGAAGCCGATATCGACCACCTGCTGCAGGCCCTGGACGAGCTGCGCTTGATGTCCGGCGCCGGCTGAATCCCGGCCATCGCCCCCCGCCACGTATAATCAGCCGCTTGCCTCCGCGATTTCCCCGCATGTCGATCGTCAATCTCTGCGCATACAAATTCGTCGGCCTGGACGACCTCCCGGCCCTGCGCGAGCGCGTGTTCGAACGCTGCGAGGCGCTGGCACTGAAAGGCACCGTATTGCTGGCACTGGAGGGCATCAACCTGTTCCTGGCCGGGCCGCGCGACGCGCTGGACGCATTCATGGCATGGCTGCGCGAAGATCCACGCTTCGCGGATATCGAGACGAAGGAATCGCCGTCGGACACTGCGCCGTTTGGCCGTCTTCGCGTGCGAGTGAAGAAGGAGATCATTACCCTGCGTGCACCCGCGATCCGCCCCGAAGCCGGGCGTGCGCCGGCAGTGGATGCCGCCACGCTGAAACGCTGGCTCGACCAGGGTCACGATGACGACGGCCGCGAACTGCTGTTGCTGGACACGCGCAACGACTACGAAACGGACGTCGGCAAATTCCCGCAAGCCGTGGATTATCGCCTGCCGCAGTTCACTGCCCTGCCCGCGGCCATTGCCGCCGACCGTGCCCGCTACGAAGGCAAGACCGTAGTGTCGTACTGCACCGGCGGCATTCGCTGCGAAAAGGCCGCGCTGCACATGCGCGATGCCGGTATCGAACACGTATTCCAGCTCGACGGCGGCGTGCTCAAGTATTTCGAGGAAACCGGCGGCGCGCATTGGGAAGGCGGCTGCTTCGTGTTCGACAACCGCGGTGCGGTGGGGCCGGATCTGCTCCCTCTCCCCGCCAGACACCAACTCCCTCTCCCCGCCGGGGAGAGGGCTGGAGTGAGGGGCCAACCTGGCGATGACTTGGCTACAAAGTCTGTTCCATTAAACATCTCCGCAAGCACCCGCCCCTCATCCGACCCTTCGGGCCACCTTCTCCCCGACGGGGAGAAGGAAAAAAGCGCATGACGCTGCACATCGAAACCCACGGCCGCGGCCCCGTGCCACTGGTGCTGTTGCACGGCTGGGCGATGCACGGCGGACTGTTCGCGCCGCTGGTCGAGGCTCTGGCCGACGACTGCACCTTGTACGTGATCGACCTACCCGGCCATGGCTATTCGCGTGACTGCGACCTGCCGCTGGAACCGCACGTCATCGCGCAAACGGTGGCCGCGGCCACGCCGCCGGCCGTGTGGCTGGGCTGGTCGCTGGGTGGTCTGGTCGCCTTGGTCGCCGCGCTGGAACAACCGCAGCACGTGCGCGGGCTGGCCATGCTGTGTGCCACGCCAAAGTTCGTGCGCGACGAGAGCTGGCCGCACGGCAATGCGCCGGCGATGGTGCGCCAGCTCGCGCAGGACCTGGAAACCGATTACCACGCCACGCTGGAACGCTTCATGGCGCTGGAGGCCATGGGCAGCCCCGACCCGCGCGCCGAACTGCGGCGCCTGCGCGCGGACGCCTTCGCGCGCGGCGAGCCGAAATTGCGCGTGCTGCAGGAGGGCATTCGCCTGCTGGAAAACACCGACCTGCGCGAACACCTGCCGCGACTGGGCGTGCCGAATCAGTGGATCGCCGGTCGCCGCGACCGGCTGGTGCATCCGCTGTCCATGCAATGGTCGGCCGACGCTGCCAACGGCGGATTCAGCGAGGTTGCGCACGCCGGCCACGCCCCCTTCTTCGGCCATGCCGATGCCGTTGCCGCGGCGTTGCAGCCGCTGCTGGCCCGCTTCAGAGCAAACCCCACGCCATGAATGATTTCCACGTCGACCACCGCCAGGTCCGTCGCCATTTCGGCGCGGCTGCGCGCAGCTACGAAAAACACGACGCGCTGCAGCGCGAAGTACAAACGCTGCTGCTCGATCGGCTGGGCTTCTATCTGGAAGAGCCGGCGCGCGTGGTCGATGTCGGCGCCGGCCCCGGTCGCGGCACCGCGCTGCTGAAGAAGCGCTGGCCGAAAGCGCAGGTGATCGCACTGGATGCCGCCCTGCCGATGCTGCGCGAAGCGAAGCGCCACAGCGCCTGGCTGAAACCGTTTCAACGCATCTGTGCCGACGCCACCGCGCTGCCGCTGCCCGACCACAGCGTGGACGTGCTGCATTCCAACCTGTGCTTCCAGTGGATCGACGACCTGCCCGCGCTGTTCGGCGAGTGCGTGCGCGTGCTCAAGACCGGCGGCATGTTGACGTTCTCCACCTTCGGCCCCGACACGCTGAAGGAACTGCGCGCCGCCTGGGCCGCCGCCGACGGCCAGCCGCACGTCAGCCGTTTCCTTGACATGCACGACATCGGCGACGCCATGATCAACGCCGGCCTGCGCGACCCGGTGCTGGACGTCGATCGCTTCACCCTGACCTACAGCGAGCCGCGCAAATTGCTGGAAGAACTGCAGGGCCTGGGTGCCACCAACGCCGATGCCACGCGCGCACGCGGCCTCGCCGGAAAATCACGTTACCGCGCCATGCTCGAAGCCTACGAAACCATGCGCGTAGACGGCCGCATTCCCGCCACGTGGGAAGTCGTCACCGCGCACGCCTGGGGTCCGCCGCCGGGACAATCGCGCCGCATCCCCGGCGGCGGCGAGATGGCCAGCTTCTCGATCAACAGCCTGCGCGGCTCGCGGCGACGCTGAGCGCGCAATTCATCGAAGCGAACTGTCGATACGCGTTGCGGCGCGACGCCCAGCGCAAGAAATGGTATCTGCCGCCTTGCCATACGCAAGAAGATCGTCAGCGAAAGGTGACTGGCCCTCAGTCCAATGATTCACGATGGACTGCAATATCAGGCGCGCTCGCATAAGCTCGCCATAGCCAGACATCACAGATAGAGCCAAATCCGGCTTGGCTCCACGAATCCGGTCACCAAAGGCCTGCAGTGTCGGGAATTCAATATGCGCCAGGTCTTTCAATTTTCTCACTTCGAACGCCTTCAGCTTTCGGACGAAGTCGCCAGACCCGCTTGGGTCCGGATGCAACACTCCGGAAGCTAGGCGCCTAGCCAATTCCGAAGCGCTATCTGCCTGTTCCGCAACAGCCTTCAACTCTTGCTGAAGTACTTTGAGCGCTGCATTTGCAACATCGAGTGCATCACGTTTCGCTCGGCCATGCGCAACCCACGGAACAACAATGGCAACTATCACTGCTGCAAGCGTCGCTAGCGCGCTTAAAGCAGTCCAGAAAGTCCCATCCCTCATCAGCGCAATCAGCACAACGCAAGCTTCTGGCATTGTGTACACCCTCAGGCAGAAGAGATTTCTGGATGCCGGAAACAACCGACGAGGTGATCGTTGATCATCCCGGTTGCCTGCATCAGCGAATAGCAGATGGTGCCGCCGACGAAGCGGAAGCCGCGTTTCTTCAGCGTCTTGCTCATGTGGTCGGACAGCGGCGTGGTGGCCGGCACCTGGCTTGATTCGCGCCAGCGATTCACGATCGGCTTGCCGTCGACGAACGACCACAGACAGGCGTCCAGACTCCCGAATTCGTCGATGGCCTTGAGTGCGGCCACGGCGTTGTCGCGGACCGATGACACTTTCAGGCGGTTGCGGATGATGCCGGGATCGAGCAGGCGTTTCTCCAGGTCGCGATCGGTCATCTTCGCGACGCGGGCGATGTCGAAGCCATGGAACGCCTTGCGGTAGTTTTCGCGCTTGACCAGCACGGTGCGCCACGACAGCCCTGCCTGCGCCCCTTCGAGGCACAGGAATTCGAACAAGGCGTTGTCGTCGTGCAGCGGCACACCCCATTCGCGGTCGTGGTAGTCGCACATCAAGTCGTCGCCATCGGCGGCCCAGGCGCAGCGCTGCATGCAATGTCCTCCTTCGGAGCAGGCAATGTAGCGCAGCGGCGGCGACGATGCGGATAGACTCGTGATTTCCTTCTTCGTGATCTCGATCCATGGCTTCATCGTCTTCCCCGCAGCGCACCGCCGTGCTGGCCATGCTCGTCACCATCGGCTTGTGGGCCTACAGCTGGGTGGTGATGAAGCAGGTGCTGCGTTACTCGGGGCCGTTCGATTTTTCGGCGATCCGCTACCTGCTGGGGGCGTTGGTACTGTTTGCCGCGTTGCTGGTGGCGAAGCAATCGCTGCGGCCACCACCGCTGCTGGCCACCGTGCTGATCGGCCTGGCGCAGACCACCGCGTTCCAGGGGCTGGAACAATGGGCGCTGGTGACCGGCGGCGCCGGACGCGTGGCGCTGCTGGCCTACACCATGCCGTTCTGGGCCGTGCTGCTGGCGTGGCCCTTGCTGGCCGAGCGTCCGACCGCGCGGCACTGGCTGGGGCTGGCGCTCGCCGCGCTCGGCCTGCTCTGCATTCTCGAACCCTGGCGCGGCATGGGCAGTTGGCACAGCACGACGCTGGCCCTGCTGGGTGGTGCAGGCTGGGCGCTGGGTACGGTGTTGAGCAAACGGATGTTCCAGCGCCATACCTGCTCGCCGCTCAGTCTCACGGCATGGCAGATGCTGTTCGGCGGCATCGGCCTGGCGATCATCGCGCTGCTGTTGCCGCAGCGGCCAATCGAATGGAACGGGGCCTTCGTGGCCGGGCTGGCCTATTGCGTGGTGTTCGCTTCCAGCATCGCCTGGGGTTTGTGGCTATTCGTGCTGCAACGCCTGCCCACGGCGGTGGCCAGCCTGTCCAGCCTGGGCGTGCCGATTGTCAGCGTGCTGCTGGCCTGGATCATCCTGCACGAGCAGCCGACGCTGATGGAAGGCGTCGGCATCGTCTGCATCCTGCTGGGTTTGTGCTCGGTAAGCGGTGTCGGCATACGCCGGCGCGGGCACTGATTTTCCGTCAGTGCCGGCGCCGGCTGACAGCGGTATCATGCGCCCGTCGTCCCCACGAACAACACCATGTCCTCCCTGCCACAGCTTTGGCTTCACCTGGTCGACTGGCTGAGCAGTCATGCCGTCGCACCGACACTCGATTTGCTGCATCTGGGCAAGCTGTCCGGCGATCCGCGCGACATCGCCGCGTCGCTGCTGATCGCGGCGCTGCAGATCAGCATCATCGGCTTCATCTTCCGTCCGCTGGAAACCTGGTTTCCTGCGGAGAAATGGAGCGATCGCAAGCTCACCCTGGTGGATCGCAACTACACGCTGATGATGCTGCTGGGCATCTTTCCGCTGTTCACCTACCTGATCCTGATGCCGTTCAGCCACCTGTTCGGTGGCGCGGACGCGGCCACCTCCAGCACCGGTTCACCGCTGGCGCTGACGCATTGGATGCCGTGGTTCAACAACCATCCCTACGCCCTGTTCGCAACGTATTACGTGGTCTACGACTTCGTGTACTACTGGATGCACCGCACCCAGCACGCGCTGCCCTGGTGGTGGGCGCTGCACAGCATGCACCACAGCACGCGGCAGATGAGCTGCTGGACCAACGACCGCGGCAACCTGGTGGACGGCTTCATCCAGTCGATGATTCTCGCTGTGGTGGGCCTGGCGATGGGCGTCGATCCGGATGAATTCGCGTGGCTGATGCTGCTGGGCGAACTGGTGCAGAACTTCTCGCATACCAATACGCGCTTCGGCTTTGGCCGCATCCTCGAACACGTCTTCGTCGATCCCAAATTCCACCGTCTGCACCACATGCTGGTCGACCCGGAACGCCCGGGCCTGCACAACTGCAATTACGGCCAGGTGCTGTCGATCTGGGATGTGTTGTTTGGCACCTCGTTGTACGACGAACCGCTGCGCCCGACCGGCGTGGGTGATCCGGTAGTGGATGCCGACAACAACTACGGCCTGATCGGCCTGCACTGGGCCTCGTTGAAACGCTTCTGGGGCACGGTGCGCCGTTTGGACGGCTGGAAACCCGGCGAAGTGGCGTTCAGCCCGGACGATTACCGGCCGATTCCCGTGGGCGAACTCGACCTGCACGCGCTGGCGCACCATCTGCCCGGCCATGTCCATGCACAGGTGACGGTACCGGCACCGACCGATGCCCCCTCCGGAGAATCCGCAGCGGCCTGATCAGGCACCCCACGGCAACGCGTCGAGATCGACGTTGCCACCGGTGAGCACCAGCCCCACGCGCCGACCGGCGAAGCGCTCGCGGCTTTTCAGCACGGCCGCCAGCACGGTGGCACTGGATACCTCGACCACCTGTTTCAGCTCGCTCCACAACAGGCGCATCGCGGCGATGGTTTCCGCATCGCTGACGGTGATCACCTCGACACGATGCCCGCGCAGCGCGTCGAGGTTACGCAGACCGACCAGCGCGCGCAGGCCGTCGCACAGCGTGTCGGGAACCACGTCGGTGACGCGCTCGCCGGCGACCAGCGAACGCACTGCATCGTCTGCACCTTGGGGCTCGGCGCCGAACAGGGACAGGGTCGGATCGATGCCGTGCGCGGCGATCGCCACGCCGGCGGCCAGACCGCCGCCACCCACCGGCGTCATCACGCTGTCCAGCGTCGGCGCCTGGCGTAGCAGCTCCAGCGCCAGTGTGCCCTGGCCTGCCATTACCCGCGTGTCGGCATAGGGATGGACGAGTACGGCGCCAGTCTGCGCCTGCACTTCTGCGGCGGCCGCCTCACGCGCCGCCTGTGTCGGCGCACAGCGATGGATGATGCCGCCGGCGCGCGCGATGGCATCGAGCTTGGCCTGCACCGCGCCTTCCGGCACCACCACGTGGGCGGCAATGCCGCGCGTGGCGGCCGCCAGCGCCAACGCATTGCCGTGATTGCCGGAAGAATGGGTGACCACGCCGCGCGCGGCTTCGCCATCGTCCAGCGACCACACCGCATTGCAGGCGCCGCGGAATTTGAACGCGCCGCCACGCTGCAGGTTCTCGCACTTGAAATGCAGCTCGGCGCCGGCCAGCGCGTCCAGCACGTCGCTGCGCAGCACCGGCGTCACCACCGCATGCGGCGCGATGCGTGCCGCGGCGTCGCGGATCTGCGCCAGTGTCGGCAGTGCATCCACGGGCATGGCGTCACTCATGCCGTTTCGACTTCCACGCCGCAGCGGAACCGCCGTTCGGCACCCGGCTCCAGCCGGATCGCCTCGGCGCAGTCGGGCCGATTGAACGCGTTGGCCATGCATTCCATCGGCTCCAACGCCACGGATTGGCGCACGCCACTGCTGATCGTGTCGGCGGTGAACGTGTGCATCATCCCGCGCTCCTGCCACACCGCGATGGCAAAGCCGCTGGCCGGATCATGCAGGCGCGTGCGGATGCGACCGTCCGTCTCGGTGTCGAGGTCGACATAACCTTGGTCGAGGATGGTGTCGCCGATCACGCGCGGCTCGCGGAAATCCAGCGCCGGTGCGTCGTCCAGCGGCACGTAGGCAGACGCGCCGGGCAGCGCGATGAGGTTGGCATCGGCACGCACCAGGACTTCGGCCGGCACCTGCAACGCCCAGCTGTCCACCTCGCCCTCGGTCACGCGGAAATACGGATGCCAACCGAAGAAGCACGGCGCGGCGTTGTCGCCCACGTTGCGCATGCACACCTCCAGCGTGAGGCCGCCAGCGTCCAGCGTGTAAGTCACCGTGAGATCGATCGCATGCGGATAACCGGGCTGCGGGCGAATCGCCGAGGTCGTCAGCGCGACATGCGCGGAATGCTCGTCCGCCTGCAACGACGCCACCTCGTAATCCACCCCGCGCACGAAGCCATGCCGGCTGGCGCGGGCCGCGCCTTCCACCCCCGGCTGCAGATCCTGCGTCTGCCCGTCAAAGGTGTAGCGCGCGTCGGCGATGCGTCCGCCGAACGGCACCATGATGGCAAAGCGCGAGCTGGGTCGGGCCACGATCTCCGCCTCGTCGCGATACCCGGCCGCGATATCGAACACACCGCCCGCACGCGGCACCTCGAAGCCAATCAGCGCGGCGCCGTGACAGGCGACGCGAACGCATCGTCCCGCGCCATCCTGCAGCACCACGATCGGCTGTGCGCCAAGCGTGGCGCGTTCTGCGGCATATCGACCCATCGGCGTTTTCCTGTGCATAACACGCCCCATGTTAGCCTGATCCGATTCCATTTCACCGGTATCCCCCCATGAGCGCTCGCCCCGAACACACTCCCGCCCCGACCCGACTCAGCGACTACCGCCCCCCGGCCTGGCGCGTCGACGCGGTGCAACTGGACTTCGATCTTGGCATCGACACCAGCGAAGTCACCGCGCGCCTGCAACTGCGCCGCGACGATGCGCAGGACGAGCCGCTGCGGCTGGACGGCGAAGGGCTGGAGCTGCTGTCGATCACCCTGGATGGCGAGGCGTTGGCACCGACTGCCTGGCGCTACGCCGACCACGTGCTGGAAATCGATGGCGCGCGCGACGGCAGCGTGCTGGAAACCCGGGTGCGACTGAAACCGGCCGCGAATACCGCGCTGGAAGGCTTGTACCTGTCGGGCTCGCGCGAAGCCGGCTTCCTGCTGACCCAATGCGAGGCGCAGGGCTTCCGTCACATCACCTTCTTCCCGGATCGCCCCGACGTGCTGGCGACCTATACCGTCACCCTGCGCGCCGATCGCGAGCGCTTCCCGATCCTGCTGGCCGGCGGCAACCCGGATGGCACCGGCGAACTTGAGGGTGGCCGCCATTGGGCGCGCTTCGTCGACCCGCACCCGAAACCCAGCTACCTGTTCGCGCTGGTCGCCGGACGGCTGGAAAAGATCGAACGCGACTACACCACCGCCGACGGCCATGCAGTGAAGCTGGTGATGTGGTCCGAGGCGAACGTGATCGACCGCTGCCATTACGCGCTGGACGCGCTGGAACGCGCGATGCGCTGGGACGAACAGACCTACGGCCGCAATTACGACCTCGACGTGTTCCATGTCGTCGCCACGCACGACTTCAACATGGGCGCGATGGAGAACAAGGGCCTCAACATCTTCAACGCCAAATACCTGCTGGCCGATCCCGATTCCACCACCGACGACGAATACCGCGCGGTGGAGGCGGTGGTCGCACACGAGTACTTCCACAACTGGAGCGGCAACCGCGTCACCTGCCGCGACTGGTTCCAACTGTCGCTGAAGGAAGGCCTCACCGTGTTCCGCGAGCAGAGTTTCTCGGCTGACATGAATTCCGCGCCGCTGAAGCGCATCGAAGACGTCTCGCTGCTGCGCCGCGCCCAGTTCACCGAGGATGCCGGCCCGCTGGCGCACCCGGTGCGCCCGTCCGAGTATCGCGAGATCAACAATTTCTATACCGCCACGGTGTACGAGAAGGGCTCCGAACTGGTGCGCATGACTGCCGGCCGGCTCGGTCGCGACGGCTTCCGTCGCGGCATGGACCGCTACTTCGAACGCAACGACGGCCGCGCCGCCACCATCGAGGATTTCCTCACCGCGCTGGGCGAGGCCAACGACATCGACCTCAGCCCCAACCTGGCCTGGTACGGCCAGGCCGGCACGCCCCGGCTGAAGGCCCGTGGCGATTACGATGCCGCGCGTCATCAGTACACACTGACGCTATCGCAGCACACACCGCCCAGTCACGGCCAGCCGCACAAGCAACCGGTGCCGATTCCGGTGAAGCTGGCCTTGTTCGGTCACGATGGCCGCATGCTGCCCTTGCATATGGACGGCCAGACGGCCGCGGGCGAAACCGAGTCGGTGGTGGTGCTCGATCGGCCCGAACACTCCTTCGTGTTCCGCGATGTTGCGGAGAAACCCGTACCGTCGCTGCTGCGTGGCTTTTCCGCACCGGTGATCCTGGAGTGCGATTACGCCCCGCACGAACTGGCGCTGTTGCTGACCCACGACGTGGACGGCTTCAACCGCTGGGAGGCCGGCCAGCAGCTCGCCGCACGCGCCTTCGACGCGCTGCGTGACGGCGGCGACGACGCGGCTCCCGTCGCCTGGTGCGATGCGCTCGCCGCGCTGTTCGCACAAGCCGAGCTGGACGACGCCCTGCTCGCCGGCCTGCTCACACCACCGGGCGAACTCGAGTTGGCCGACCGCCAGCCCGAGGCCGACCCTGCGCGCATCCACGCGTTGCGGCAGTCGTTGCTGCAGCGTCTCGCCAGCCGTATCGGCGCTGCGGCGCTGCATGCGCGTTATCAATCCCTCGCCGCGCCAACCGAACTCGATCTCGGTGCCGCCGGCCAGGGCATGCGCCGGCTCAAGCGGCGCGTGCTGGAACTGCTCGCCCTGATCGACGCGGAACGCGCCCATGCGCTGGCCGCCGCCCAGTACGACAACGCGCAAGGCATGACCGACCGCCTCGCTGCGCTCGATGTGCTGGTACGCAACCAGGCGACGCAAGGCGATGCCGCGCTGGCGCACTTCCGCGCGCGCTACGACGACAACGCATTGGCGCTGGACAAGTGGTTCATGGTGCAGGCGCAGATCCCGGGCGAACCGGCACTGGCCCGCGTGCAGGCGCTGGAGGCCGATCCGAAGTTCACGCTGAAGAACCCGAACCGCGCCCGCGCCCTGCTCGGTACGTTCGCCAGCGCCAATCCCAGTGGCTTCCACCGTGCCGACGGTGCCGGCTACGTGCTGTTTGCCGAACGCCTGGCCCAGCTCGACGCACTCAATCCGCAAATCGCCGCGCGACTGGCCACGGCATTCAACGGCTGGAAGCGGCTCGAACCGGTACGCCGCGAAGCGGCGCGTGAGGCGATGGCGCAGTTGCTGGGGCGGCCGGCGTTGTCGCGCAATCTGGGCGAGATTCTGGGCAACATGCTGCAGGACTGAGCCGACGGCTCATTCCCGGCCACTCGTGCAGACTCTCGCCTGCACGAGCGGCGGCATCAGACCGCCAGGTGCATCAGTTCGTCGCGCAGATGGCTCATCTTGCTCTGCAGGCGCGACAGCAGTTGCTCCTGCTTGGCCATCTCGTTCTGATTCAGGTAATCCATCGCCATCTCGACCTTGCCGATCTCGATCAGCAGGTCATGGTGCATGTATACCGGCGCAATTTCGTTGTTGAAGTCCATGCCATCACCTCGTTCTCTGTTGCCTCCGAGGCGTTGCATCAGGCATGCCAAAAACGTGATGGACATCACATCGAAAATGGTCATGGATCACAAGCTGACACACCGCGTCAGCTGCTGCCGCGATCCGACACAAAACCGCGTTTTAGTCACTTCGTGTTCACGCGCGCGGCGGCATGATCAATCCACGCTTGAGGCAGCGAAGGCTGCTTGACGGCAACCGCATTCACGGTTTCTGGCGCCCGGCAACACGGTCATCCTGGATTCCCCCTGTTCCTGAGACCGCCGGGCGCCAGATCTCTCTCGCAAGGCAGGAAACCGCGCACGACGCGGTTTTTTTGTGCCCGGAGCCCGGCTGGCGAGGGTTTCGCGCGGAAGCCAACCCCGAAAAAAGTGACGGCGCCCAGGGAAACCCGGGGCGCCGCCATGCTTCCTCTCCCGGCACGCAATCGAACCCCTGTCCGTCCGATCTCGGCGCGCGTTGACCGCGCAGCGTCTGCCCGTGAAAGTGCAATTCAGAGGAAGCACGAGGCGTGCCACCGACGACGCCTGTCGCCCGGCCGGGCTTCGGAGTTACCATAACGGCTTGTTTTCACTGGAATCCGGCCTGGCGAACCACGCACACGCCGGCATTCCCGTCCTGCGCGCCTGCCGAGAACCGTCCATGCTCCATCCCAACCACTGCGACGTGATCGTGATCGGCGGCGGGCGAACCACGTTGTCCGCAGGCCAGGTGGGCTGCCAGTGGCAGGCCACCAGTGGTGAGCGGCCGAGGCAGGATTGCCGAGGACCGGGCGACTTGGCGAGGCCAGGAAGGCCGAGTCTAGTCGCCGCCGTGGCCCCCAAGTTCATACCGAGTCCATGACCATGCTCCACCCCAACCACTATGACGTGATCGTGATCGGCGGTGGCCACGCCGGCACCGAGGCCGCGCTGGCCGCCGCGCGGACGGGGGCGCGCACCCTGCTGCTCAGCCACAATATCGAGACGATCGGCCAGATGAGCTGCAACCCGGCCATCGGCGGCATCGGCAAGGGGCACCTGGTCAAGGAAATCGATGCGCTGGGCGGCGCCATG
This sequence comes from Rhodanobacter sp. FW021-MT20, assembly GCF_041107475.1. Classification (NCBI taxonomy): domain Bacteria; kingdom Pseudomonadati; phylum Pseudomonadota; class Gammaproteobacteria; order Lysobacterales; family Rhodanobacteraceae; genus Rhodanobacter; species Rhodanobacter sp. FW021-MT20. The sequence continues at coordinate 230,816 of NZ_JBGBPX010000002.1, forward strand.
GCGCATGCGGCCGACCTTGCCGGCATCCAGTGGCGCACGCTGAATGCGTCCAAGGGCCCGGCGGTGCGCGCCACCCGCTGCCAGGCCGACCGTGCGCTGTACAAGGCGGCGATCCGGCACATCGTGGAATCGCAGCCGAACCTGGACCTGTTCCAGCAGGCGGCGGATGACCTGATCCTGAAAGGCGGTCGCGTCACCGGCGTGGTGACGCAAATGGGCGTTTCCTTCCGCGCCGGGTCGGTTGTGCTCACGGCGGGCACCTTCCTGGCCGGCAAGATCCATATCGGCCCAGCCCAGTACGCCGGTGGCCGCGCCGGTGATCCGCCCGCCAGCACGCTCGCCCAGCGCTTGCGCGAACTGCCGCTGGGCGCCGATCGCCTGAAGACCGGCACGCCGCCACGGATCGACCGTCGCAGCATCGACTTCAGCGAGCTGGAAGAGCAGCACGGCGACGATCCCGCCCCGGTGTTTTCCTACCTCGGCTCGCGCGATGACCATCCGCGCCAGGTGAGCTGCTGGATCACGCACACCAGCGAACGCACACACGAGATCATCCGTGGCGCACTGGACCGCTCGCCGCTGTACACCGGCCAGATCGAAGGCGTCGGCCCGCGCTACTGCCCGTCGATCGAGGACAAGGTGGTGCGCTTCGCGGAAAAGAATTCGCACCAGATCTTCATCGAACCGGAAGGGCTGGACAGCGTCGAGATCTACCCCAACGGCATCTCCACCTCGCTGCCGTTCGACGTGCAGCTGGACGTGGTGCACTCGATCAAGGGTTTCGAACGCGCGCACATCACCCGCCCCGGCTACGCCATCGAATACGACTACTTCGACCCGCGCGGCCTGCAGCCATGGCTGGAGACCAAGGCCATCCCCGGCCTGTATTTCGCCGGCCAGATCAATGGCACCACCGGGTACGAGGAAGCCGCCGCACAAGGCCTGCTCGCCGGCCTGAACGCCGCACGGACCACACAGGGCAAGGCGCCGTGGTTCCCACGCCGCGACGAAGCCTATCTCGGCGTGCTGGTCGACGACCTCACCAGCAACGGCACCATCGAGCCGTACCGCATGTTCACCTCGCGCGCCGAATACCGGCTGCATCTGCGCGAGGACAACGCCGACCTGCGCCTCACCGAAAGGGGTTTCGAACTGGGCGTGGTACCGCAGGCGCGCTTCGACGCATTGCGTGCCAAGCGCGACGCCGTGGAACGCGAAACCCAGCGTCTCGGCGCGCTATGGGCCGCGCCGGCCAACGCGCTGGGCGCGGCCATCGAACGGCAATTGGGCATCACGCTCAGTCGCGAGACCAACGCGCTGGACCTGCTGCGTCGCCCCGAACTCGATTACGCCGGCCTCACCACGGTGGACGGCCTCGGTCCCGCCGTCGAGCGTGCAGACGTCGCCGCCCAGATCGAGGTGCAGGTGAAATACGCCGGCTACCTGGAGCGCCAGCGCGAGGAAATCGCGCGCCAGCGTCGCCACGAACACACCACCATTCCCGCGAGTTTTGATTACGACACGGTGCGCGGCCTGTCCGCTGAGGTACTGCTCAAGCTCAAGCGCAGCCAGCCGGCCACGCTTGGCCAGGCGGCACGGATCAGCGGCGTCACCCCGGCGGCGATCTCGCTGCTGCTGGTGCATCTGAAGCGCCACGCGGCCTGACGCCATCGCCTCACCTGTAGGAGCCCGCTCGCGGGCGATGCTTTTCTGCGGGGGGAAGCCAAGAGCAAGAGCATCGCCCGCGAGCGGGCTCCTACCTTTTTCGGGCAGACCAACGGCATGCAGCCTTTGCTGGCACTCGTGGCATCATGACGCCTGAAACCTAACCAGCATGGGAGCAGGCGATGGAAGTTTGGATCGGGCGGGACGGCGAGCGGCACGGCCCCTACAAGGAAGCGGACGTGCGGCAATGGCTGCGCAGCGGGCAGGTCAGCCGCGAGGACCTGGCCTGGTACGACGGCCTGGCCGACTGGCAGCCGCTGTCGGTGCTGTTCCCCGATGAAGTGCGTGCGCCCGCTCCCGCGCCCGCGGAAGCCAGCGAGACTCCGGCTTTCACCGCTCCGCCGGTGGCCGCGCCGCTGCCGCGCACCACCTCCGCCGCGCTGGAGGATTACGCCGGTTTCTGGAAGCGCTTCGGCGCCTGGGTGATCGACTACCTGATCCTGATGGTGCCGATCACCATCATCGCCGTCTCGATGGGCGCCACCGCTGCGTTCGAACATTTCATGGCGCAGATGCACAGTGGTACCGCACCGGCAGTCGCCGCCGCAGAGTACGGCAAGGCGGTCCGACCCGCCACGATCATCGCCATGATCATCGGCTTCATCTATTACGTCGCCTTTGAATGCTCGAAGCTGCAGGCAACGCCCGGCAAGCTGGCCGTGGGCATGCGCGTCACCGACTTGAACGGACAACGCCTCGGTGTCGGCCGCAGCGTGGCCCGCAACGTCATCCGGCTGGTCAACGTGATCACCGCGCTGCTGCCTTTCATCTGCTACATCGTCACCGCGTGGACCGAGCGCAAGCAGGGCCTGCACGACATGATGGCCAAGACCCTGGTGCTGAACGGCCGCGCCAGCGAGTTCCACGACGCCCCCGTGCAGCCATCCACGGGCGGCGGTTCGTTCAACGCCTGATTCCGCGTCGACCGTCACGGCGCCGGCACCTCGCCGGCGCCGTTTTCGTTTCCGCACGCGCTCGCCCGCACAACGACGGCATGAGGCGGCTTGCTATCATCGCAGGCTTGTCCGCCTCGTCGGCTTGATTCACTTGCAAGGAATATTTCCAGCCTCATGCCCAGCATCGAACAACGCATTGCCCAGGACATCGCCGCCAAGACCGAACAGGTGCGCGCGGCGGTCGAACTGCTCGACGGCGGCGCCACCGTGCCGTTCATCGCGCGCTATCGCAAGGAAGTCACCGGCGGGCTGGACGACACCCAGCTGCGCCTGCTGGAAGAGCGCCTGCGCTACCTGCGCGAACTGGAAGAGCGCCGCGAGGCGATCCTCGCCAGCGTCGAGGAACAAGGCAAGCTCAGCGATGCACTGAAGAACGACATCCTCGCCGCCGACACCAAGGCGCGGCTGGAGGATCTGTACCTGCCCTACAAGCCCAAGCGCCGCACCAAGGCGCAGATTGCCCGCGAGGCGGGGCTGGAGCCGCTGGCGCTGGGTTTGCGCGAAGATCCCTCGCAGTCGCCGGAAGCGGTGGCCGCATCGTTCGTCGACGGCGACAAGGGCGTGGCCGACGTGCGCGTCGCACTGGATGGCGCGCGCGCGATCCTGATGGAAAGCATTGCCGAAGATGCCACGCTGGTCGGCGAGCTGCGCGACTGGTTGTGGTCGAGCGGTCAGATCCGCGCCAAGCTGATCGAAGGCAAGGAAAACGAGGGCGCGAAATTCCGCGACTACTTCGACCACGTCGAGCCGATCGGCAAGATTCCCTCGCACCGCCTGCTCGCCCTGATGCGCGCGCGCAACGAAGGCATCATCGACCTGGAACTCAGCCCGGCGCTGGATGCCGAGCAAGGCCACGCCGAAGGCGAAGGTCGTGTCGCCGCACACGCCAACATCCATGACCGCGGCCGCCCGGCCGACGCGTGGCTGCGCGAAACGGTGCGCCTGGCCTGGCGCGTGAAGCTGCACCTGCATCTCACCCTGGACCTGTTCGGCCGCGTGCGCGAAGGCGCCGAGGACGAGGCCATCCGCGTGTTCGGCGACAACCTGAAAGACCTGATGCTGGCCGCGCCGGCCGGCGCGAAGACGGTGATGGGGCTGGACCCGGGCATCCGCACCGGCTGCAAGGTCGCCGTGGTCGACGCCACCGGCAAAGTGCTGGCCACCGACACGATCTACCCGCTGGAACCGAAACGGCAGTGGAACGAATCGCTGGCCTCGCTGGCGCGGCTGTGCAAGCAGCATCACGTCGACCTGATCTCGATCGGCAACGGCACCGGCTCGCGCGAAACCGACAAGCTGGCCGGCGAACTGATCAAGGGCCTGGCCAAGGCCGATGCCTCGCACACGATCGCCAAGATCGTGGTCAGCGAAGCGGGCGCCTCGGTGTATTCGGCCTCCGAAACGGCGGCGAAGGAATTCCCGAACCTGGACGTGACCTTGCGCGGCGCGGTCTCGATCGCGCGCCGCCTGCAGGACCCGCTGGCCGAACTGGTGAAGATCGAGCCGAAGGCGATCGGCGTGGGCCAGTACCAGCACGACGTCAACCAGATCAAGCTCGCGCGTGCACTCGACGCCCGCGTCGAGGACTGCGTGAACGCGGTCGGTGTCGACGTCAACACCGCGTCTGCCGCGCTGCTTTCCCGCGTGGCCGGCCTCAGCGCCAGCGTGGCCGAAAACGTGGTCAAGCATCGTGACGCCAACGGACCGTTCGCCAACCGCAAGGCCCTGCTCAAGGTTCCGCGCCTGGGCGACAAAGCCTTCGAGCAATGCGCCGGCTTCCTGCGCGTGCCCGCCGGCGACAACCCGCTGGACGCCAGTTCGGTGCATCCGGAAGCTTATCCGGTGGTCGAGCGGATCATCGCCCAGTGCGGTCGCGAGGTGCGCAACATCATCGGCGACACCGGCTTCCTGCGCGGACTCAAGCCCGAGCAATACACCGATGAGAAGTTCGGCGTGCCCACGGTACGCGACATCCTCAAGGAACTGGAAAAACCCGGCCGCGACCCGCGCCCGGAATTCGTCGCGCCGACGTTCGCCGAAGGCGTCGAGGACGTGAAGGACCTGAAACCCGGCATGATCCTGGAAGGCCGCGTCACCAACGTGGCCGCGTTCGGTGCGTTCGTCGACATCGGCGTGCACCAGGACGGGCTGGTCCACGTCTCCGCGCTGTCGCACACCTTCGTCAAGGATCCACGCGACGCGGTGAAGGCCGGCGACATCGTCAAGGTCAAGGTGATGGAGGTGGACATCCCGCGCCAGCGCATCGGCCTGTCGATGCGGCTGGACGACGAGCCCGGAGAGACTCGCGGCGGTCGCCCCGGTACCGGCGATGATCGCTCGGCCCAGCGCGGACGTCGCAGCCCTCCGGCACCGCCCAAAGCGACTCCGGCGCCTGCCAACAGCGCCTTCGCCGATGCGCTTTCGCGCGCGTTGAAAAACTGATATCGCCGGCATGTTGCGTGGAACCGCAGCGCAGCATGCGCAGACGTATGGAATGCGTCAGGATAAGCTCTGACCTAACTTCTCGATAACAAACGCAGGAGCACCACCATGTTCCACCCGCGCAAGCTCGCCAGCGCCATGGCCCTGGCCCTCGGCTGTATCGGCGTCGCCCACGCCACCCATTCCACATTCGGCAACGTGGTCGTGTTTGGCGACAGCCTCAGCGACAACGGCAACCTGCACTCCATCGAACCGGGCACGCAGCAACGCTTCACCACCAACCCCGGTGAAGTCGCGGTGGAACTGGTGGCGCAGCACTACGGCTACACCCTCACGCCCTCCGTCGCCGGCGGCACCGACTACGCCTGGGGCGGCGCCCGCGCCGCGACCGATATCGGCCCCGTCGTCTCGATGCAGACCCAGGTCAGCAATTACCTGACGGCCAATGGCGGCCACGCCAACGCGAACACGCTGTACACCGCGTGGATCGGTGCCAACGACCTGTTTGCCGCCGCCACCGACCCGGCCAATGCGCAGACCATTGCGCTGTCGGCCGCCAACGCCGAAGTGGCCACGCTCAAGCAACTGCACAATGCCGGCGCCAAATACATCGTCGTGTTCAACCTGCCCGACGTGAGCAAGACACCGGGCATCCGCGGCACCAGCGAAGCGGGCTCGGCCGGCCTGCTGGGCACGCTGTACAACGGTGTGCTGAATGCCGGCCTGGGCCAGATCGGCACCGGCATCATCCCGGTCAACGCCTACGCGCTGCTCAACCAGGTCATTGCCGACCCGGCACGCTACGGCTTCACCAATGTCACCAGCCAGGCGTGCACCACCAGCAGCTCGATCAACTGCTCCGCCAGCACCCTGGTCACGCCGAATGCCGCCAGCAGCTATCTGTTTGCCGACGACGTGCACCCGACCACCGCCGCGCACGCGATGCTGGCGCAGGTGGTGCTGTCCGAGCTGGCCGCTCCGCAGCAAATCTCCCTGCTCGGTGAAGCGCCGTTGGCCGCATCCGAAGCGCAGACCCGCGCATTGCGCAACCAGATGCTGGCCGATGATTTCGGCAGCAAGACCCGCTTCTTCGCCAACATCGACTATGCGCGGCAGCGTTTCGATGCCAGCGACAGCTCGCCGAAAACCACCAGCAACAACGTGAACCTCACCCTGGGCGCCGACGTGCGCGCCAACGACTACCTGTCGACCGGTGTCGCACTGGGTATCGGCAATGCCAACGCCGGCGTGTCCGGCGGCGGCGGTTACAAGCTGCAGGACATCTCCGGCCTCGGTTACATCACCTTGCACCATGACGGCGGCTATGTGGGCGGCTACGCCAACTTCGGCCAGTCGAACTTCAGCAACATCGAGCGCAGCTTCCAGGTCGGCGCGGCGCGCGTCACCGAATCGGGCAAGGCCGACGGCTCGCACCTCGGCGCCGGCCTCACCGGCGGCTGGTGGTTCAACGTCGGCGGGTTGCGCACCGGTCCGTTCGCCAACCTCGACTGGCAGAACATCAAGATCAATGGCTACAGCGAAGGCGGCAGTGACGCCACGGCCATGTGGTTCGGGCGGCAGGAGCGCAAGGCGCTGATTGGCACGCTGGGCTGGCGCCTGCAAGGCCACTGGCAACTGAACCAGGCGGTGCTCTCGCCCTTCGTCGAGCTGGCCTGGAACCACGACAGCAAGGCCGACCAGCGCATGATCACCGCAGGCCTCAACAGCCTGAACGGCAGCTTCGAGATGGCCGGCTTCGCCCCGGACAAGAGCTGGGCCACGGCGGACATTGGCATCTCCGCCAAGTTCGACAACATGATGACCTGGTTCGGCTACAGCGGCCGTTTCGCCGACAGCAGCCAGAAGTACAACAGCCTGAACCTGGGCTTCAAGTTCGCCTTCTGATCCGGCGACTGCCCACAAAAAAGCCGCCCGTGGAAACGGGCGGCTTTTTTTACACATGGACCTCTGGGAGGCTTAGTTGCCCTTGCCACCAGTCGCCATGTTCAACATGTCCAGCGCCTGTTGCTTCAGGCTGGCCGCATCGCTGTCATCCAGCGGGCTGACCTTGCCGGAAGCCTCGTGCTGCTTGAGCACCAGCGTGCCATCGGCACTCCAGCCGGCACGGTCGATCGACGACGGCTTGGCACCCTGGTTGGCTTTCTTCTGCTGCACGACCACCCACGGCTTGCCATCCTTGTAGGCGAAATCGGTAGCGGTGAAGCCCTTGTCGCCACGGTCGGCGCGAGCACGGATGAACTGCACCTGGTCGTTCTGGCGGAACACCTGCCAGCCATAGGAGATGTCTTTCTCCAGCTTGGTGCCGGTGTGGATCTTCATGGCGCCCAGCTGCTTCTGCTCGGCCTGGAACGCTGCCAGTTCCTTTTCGCCCGGAGTCTGCTGCGGCACCAGCTCGATCGAGACGTTGGTCACCGGATGGCCCTTGGTGAGCACCGGTGCCTGCAACGGCATCTCGTAATGACGGTCGCCATCAATCAGCTCGGCCTTCACCACGTACAAGTCATTCGGCACCACGTCGGCCGTATTGAAGCCCAGCTCGAATTGCAGCGGGAAGGTGGTCGCCGGCGCAATCGTCTTGGTCGCCAGCGGTGTGGAGCCCTGCTGCGACACGTCGACCAGGTTGATCACCAGCTTGTCCGACGCCGACGGCTTGTCGCTGCCGCGAATCGTGATCGTGCCGCTCACCGAGTGAGCCGAGGCCTGCGCAGCGGAGCCCGCTGCGGCCGGGTTCGCACCATTCGCGGCCTGCGTCGACGAGCCCGAATTGCAGCCGGCGAGCGCCAGCGAAACTGCCGCCACGAGCGGCCAAACCATCATACGCATGGGAAAACCTCAATCTGCGATCAAACGGGAGCGCGAATCTCGCCAGGCGCCTGCGCGCTGCCTACCTTCGCGGGGGAAGGCTCCAAGAATAAGACGATTGCGAATCGAAAGCAAAAGTCAATAAGGGGATGCGTTCGATCCTCCAAACCCTACACTCGTTCGAATGCAGTCAAGCATCTTGCGAAATTGCATTTCGCTTTTGTTCGGCACGCACATAAAAGAATCGCCGCATGCGCGGCGATTCTTTTATCGGCACCACCTACGATCAGAAGTCGTAGGTCACCTGCAGACGTGCATAACGCGGCTGCTCGAAGTACTCGCCCATGCCATACGTGTTGGTGATCGTATAGGGAGCAACACTGTTCGAGTTGTTCGCATACGTCTGGACACGACGACGCTCGTTCAGCACGTTGAAGCCCTGCAGGCTGATCGCGAGCTTGTGGTCCGCAAAGCTGGGACGATAGGTCACCGCCAGATCCAACATATGGGTCCACGGGTTGCGACCCGCATCGCCCGGACGGGACGGCTGGCCGAGGCAGTAGTGATAGTACGAGGAGTAACCGACCGGATCCTCCTGAGTCGGGCCGACGTAGCCCAGGCAATTCTTCGGCGTCCCCGATTCCGCGATCAGGACACCCGACACCATCCATTCCGGGGTAATCGCATAGGCACCGCGAATCTTGATCTGGTGCGTACGGTCATTGGAGAGAATGCCGTTGCTGTACTGCATCAACGCGGCGGCATCCCAATCGGAGGTCTTGGATGTGTCGGTCTGGCCCGTGTCGGACTTGACCTGGCCCTCGGTGTTGCCATAACTGCGCGAGAACGTGTAGTCGATGCGCCCCTGCCATTTGCCATCGAACGGGTGCTCAAGATAGGTGTTCAGCGCGTAGTACTTGCGCTTTGCGCCCGACGTGAATCCCCAGTCGTGCATCGACATCCGGACCGATGTGCGTCCGTTGCCGTCGACATTGGCAAGACTGAACGTATTGGTCTCGCCCGGATTGAAGATGACACAACCCGGAATGGTCACACTGTCCGGATTGATGCCTTCCGCGGCCAGCTTGTCGGCAATCTTGCCGGTGTCGCAAACGTCATCGATCGCGGTCTGCAGCTTGCGCACGTTCAACGACGCACCAGTCACCCAGCTTTCACCCAGCTTCTTGTCAAAGCCGACAATGAACTCATCCTGGTACTGGGACTTGAGGTCGGTGGCGGTAACCGATTTCGCATCGGGCGCCTGCCCGTACTCGTTGTTGGTAGACACCGGGCCGGGCCCCAGCGCCTTGCCGAGGACCGGCGAGCCGTCTGCCTTGATACCGACGTAATCGAAGTATTCGTTGGTGTAGGTGGATGCCGAAGCGCCGCGGATGGCCACGCTGTTGGGCAGCGCGAGATAGTACCGACCAAGGTTCCCGTACACCTTCAACGATGAATCGCCAAAGACGTCCCACGAAGCACCCAAGCGCGGCGCCCACTGGTTGCCGCTGTCGACATAGGTCGCGCCGACGTTGTTCTTGTTGACGAACTTATCGTTGCGCAGGCCCAGGCTGAGCAGCAGGTTGTTGCTGACCTGCCAGCGATCCTGCACATACTGGGCCGTCTGCTTGGCAGACATGCTGGTGGTGGTGCTGAAGATGTACTTCCGCACGTAATAACCATTGCCGCCCGGCGCACCAACGCCCAACGACGGGCTGATGGCCTTGCTCGGATTGGACGCATGGCTGTAGATCCACGCGTAACCAGGGCCCGACATCGACTGACCTTCGTTCGAAGCCCAGTAGCTCATATTGTCGATACCGGCGGACAGGTCGTGATCACCGAGCCTGTACTCCAGATCGACTCGCAAGCCACGGGTGGTGTTCTTGGCGTCCGGATCCTTCGAGCTGGAGGTGCCAACCGAGTTCTTGATCGGCGTGCCACCGGTGTAAAGCGGGTTCTGGTTCGTCACGCCCGACAGGTACGGCGTCACGCCGTTGTCGCTCGGATTGGTCTGGTAGTCACCGGTGGTGCTGCGACCCCACGTAGCGGACAGCGTCAGATCATCCGTGAGGTAACCCGTATACTTCGCAATATCGTACTTGGATGAAATCTTGGTGGTATTCGGGTAGGAGCCGGTCGGGCCACTCTCGACATTCGTTGCGTAGTCGTAAGCGTTGTATACACCGCTGTAACGCGTCGTGCTGCGGACGTGCGAAAGCTCAAGGATGTTGCTGTCGTTGATGTTCCAATCGATCTTCCCGTAGAACTTGGGCAAGTCGTATTTGTAGTGATTGCGAGCCTGGATGCTGCTCGCGCTGGAATTGGTCGAAACGCCTTCCTGCTTTTCGGACTCTGCTGCCAAGAACAAATAGAGTTTGTCCTTGATCAGTGGGCCACCCACGTACGCGCTGTAAGTCTTCGTCCATGACTTGTCGCCTTCGCGGCGACGGTAGATGGTGCCTGGCAGATCCTTGTTCTCGTAGCCAAAACCAGCGGGAAACGCCTTATTCGGATAATAGATATCACTAGGCGACGACGAAGCGCCCACCGGGGCCCAGATAAACTGACCACCGAAGTGCCATTCGTTCGTGCCACGCTTGCCGACCTGGCTGATCACGCCGCCATCGGAGCGGCCATACATGGCGCTGTAGCCGCCCGTGTAGACCTGCTGCTGGTCGATGGCGCCATAGGGAAGACCTATGCCGCCCAAGTTGCTCAACGGATTGGTGGTATTGAAGCCGTTGATGTAGTAGGCATTTTCGGTGACGCCCGAACCGCCGAACGAGACTGCGCCATTCGGATTGGTGGTCGTCGAGAAGTTGCCACTGCCAATACCAGCGCCCGGAGCGAGCAGCGAGATCGACTCTGCGCTCCGCCCCAGCGGCAGCATGCTCAACTGCTTGGCATCAATGACCGTGCTGGTGGAAACCGAAGAAATATCGATTGCCGGCAATGCGCTGCCTGTCACGGTCACGGCACTCAGGGCTACCGCGTTCGAAACGTTCGCGCCACCGAACGACACCTCAGTACCACCACCGACAGTAATCGATACATTCTTGCGCGTATCAACCACTGAGCCGTTCTGCGACAACGTCACCGTATAGGTGCCCAGGGGCAGACTGCTCGCACGATAGTTGCCAGCACTGTCGACCGTAAGCGTGCGGGTCACGCCTGTGGTGCCCTGAATGGTCACTGTTTCATTGGCCCCATTCGCCACATGGCCAAAGATGGAGCCGACAGTTGACTGGCCAACCGCCAATCCACTGAACCCGAGTCCGAGTGCCAGAGCGAGGGCAGTCCGGCGAGGGAGGGCCCCGCGCAATATGGAATGCTTGTTCATCAACAAATCTCCCCATGAATCACCCCGAAAACCGGGGCATCAAAAGTGTTTGAAAACAGCTATTTGCAGGCTGGCAGATTGAGCCGCCCATACTTTCTTGCCGATCCGGTGCGCTTGCCTTGTCAACGCTTGGAAACTTCCTGCGTTCCCATCATGGCAATGCCCTCCAGACCGCATCGGATCAGCAGGATGTTGCGAACCTATAGCAAGAAATCGCCGAAGTCAACGCTTTTGTAACATTCAAACTTCGTAAAATTTCACATTTCGCCGCTGCCGTTGGGCCTACATTCATTGCTGTGCGACACTGGAACGGAAGTACATACGATGAGCTCTCGTAACCACATCCTCCCCGAAACATCCGCCACCTTCTCTGATCGCATAAAAGCACTGATCTACAAGGTCGGCAGCGTTACCGAAATCGCACGGATGTGCGGTTTCTCCGAAGGTGTCGTCCGTAGCTGGCGGGACGGCAACACCGACCCTTCGCGAGCGCGCTGCGTAACCCTGGCTCGCACCTTGGGCATCTCGCTGGTCTGGCTGGTCGCGGGCGAAGGCGCCATGCAGGTCGACCCGTCCATCAATGCGCCGACGGACGATCAGACGAGCGCTGAATCGGTGCAGCCGAACCGGCACCGCACGAAATTGCACACGGCGGCGACCTCGCTGCAAACCGCCGGCATGGCGATGGACTCGGAGCGTCTGGATACGGCGCTGAAGATCCTGCAGTCGGAGCTGGAGCTGAGCCAGAGCGCGCTGTCGCTGGCACAGAATGCGGATCTGCTGGCCGAGCTCTACGGCATCCTGGGGCCGCGCGGACAGAGCATCGATACCATGGCGATGCTGACCTTCAACCGTCGGCTGGCCGAGCGAATCCGGCCTCCTCTGGCCCGGCCCCCGCTCGACGCTACAGCCTGAAGTTATCCTGGCAGACGACTGTCGTCGTACCGTCCCGGGGTAGTCGCCCCGGGACGGTACGCCTCGACAACGTCAGAGCCTTGCGATATCGGCGATCGCGCCGAACTGGGTGCTGAGCTGACCAAGCAGGGCCAGCCGGTTGGCGCGCACGCGAGCATCGTCGGCGTTCACCATCACGCCTTCGAAGAAGGCATCCACCGGCGCCTGCAATCGGGCCAACCGGGCCAGGGCTTCGGTGTAGTCGCCCCGACGCAAGGCCTGGGCCGTATCGTGATGGGCACTGGCCAGGGCCTCTGCCAGTGCGACTTCCACCGCGGATTCGAAATACGCCGGGTCGACGACGCGTGCCCCCGTCGCGCCAACCTCACCATCTTCCCGGCTCTTGCGCAGGATATTCGCCACGCGCTTGTTCGCCGCTGCAAGACTGGACGCCTCGGGATGCTTGCCGAACTCGGCCACGGCGCGCAGGCGACGATCGAAGTCGTACAGGCTGACCGGCGCCACGGCGAGCACGGCCTCGAACTGTTCCGGTGTGAAACCCCGTTCGGCGTAGTAGCCGCGCAGACGCTCCAGCACGAAGTCGTGGAGTTCATCGAGCAGTTCGGCGCGGCGCGCGCCCGGGTCAAGCGGTGGTGCCTTGCCGTCCTTGCCCCGCTTCAGACCGGCCGCCAGGGCAGACTCGGGCAACAGTTCCAGCGATTCGGCAAACTGTGCGCGCAGGTCGAGATCGAGCTTGCCTTCGACCAGGGTCCGCGCCAGGCCCAGCGCGGCGCGGCGCAGGGCAAACGGATCCTTGTTGCCGCTCGGCTTCATTCCGACGGCGAAGATGCCGGCCAACGTGTCCAGACGCTCGGCCACGGCCAGTACGCGGGATAGCTTGCCATCGGCAATCGCATCGCCCGACTGGCGCGGCTGGTAGTAGCCATCCAGCGCGGCGGCCACATCCGCGGCCTCACCATGGTGCTGGGCGTAGTAGCGGCCCATCACGCCTTGCAGCTCGGGGAACTCGCCGACCATGCGGGTCAACAGGTCACACTTGGCCAGGGATGCCGCGCGGGTGGCGGCACCGGCATCGGCGCCGACCCGGTTGGCGATCACGCGCGCAATTTCGGCCACGCGCACGCTCTTGTCCCACAGGCTGCCCAACGCCTGCTGATAGGTGACGCTCTTCAGCTGTTCCTGATAATCAGCCAGCGGCGTCTTCAGGTCTTCGTCCCAGAAGAACTTGGCATCGGCGAAGCGGGGGCGGATCACCCGCTCGTAACCCTTGCGGATCTCGGCCGGGTCCTTCGACTCGATGTTGGCCACGCCGATGAACTGCTCGGTGAGCTTGCTGCCGGCATCGAATACCGGCACGAATTTCTGGTTGGTCTCCATGGTGGTGACCAGCGCCTCGGGCGGCACGGCAAGGAAGTCCCGGTCGAACGCGCAGGCAATCGCCGCCGGCCACTCGGTGAGATTCGCGATCTCGTCGAGCAGGGTTTCGTCAAGACGCGGCACGCCGTTGGTCTTCAGGCCGGCGCGGGCAATCTCTTCGCGGATGCGCTGGCGCCGCTCGGCGGGGTCGGCCAGCACCTTGGCCGCGCGCAACGCATCCAGCCAGCTGTCCGCGTCCAGCACATGCACCGGATTGGTGTGCATGAAGCGATGGCCGCGCGACTTGCGGCCGCTCTTCAAGCCAAGCACTTCACCATCGACGATGGCATCACCGTGCAGCATCACCAGCCAGTGCACGGGGCGCACGAAACTGTAGTCGTGGTCGGACCAGCGCATCGGACGCGGAATCGGCAACGCCTTCAACGCTTCCTCGACCACCTCGGGCAGCAACGCGGCCACCGGTTGACCCGGCTTCACGGCGCGGAACACGAACCAGGCGCCCTTGTCGGTCTCCAGCTTCTCCAGTTGCCCGACTTCCACGCCGCAGGATTGCGCAAAGCCCAGCAGCGCCCTGGATGGCTGGCCATCCGCACCGATCCCGGCGCTGACGGCCGGGCCGCGACGCTCGATCGATTGCTCGGGCTGCGCCTTGGGCACCCCGGGGATATGGACGGCCAGACGACGCGGCGTGCAGTAAGCCCGCGCCTGATCCAGTGCGGCTTCGATGCCGCGCGTCGCCAATCCGTCGCACATGCCGCGCAGGAAGGCGGCAGCAAGCTCGTCCAGCGCCTTCGGCGGCAGTTCCTCGGTACCCAGTTCGATCAGCAGGGATTTGTCGGCGGCGCTCATGCGACCTGCTCCTTCGGCGTGTTCTTCAATCCCGGGAAGCCGAGCTTCTCGCGCTGCGCCACGTAGGTTTCGGCCACGCTGCGCGACAACGCGCGCACGCGCAGGATGTAGCGCTGGCGTTCGGTCACGCTGATTGCGCGGCGCGCATCCAGCAGGTTGAAGGTGTGACTGGCTTTCATCACCTGCTCGTAAGCGGGCAGTGGCAGATTGGCCGCCACCAGCTGGTTGGCGGTGATTTCGCACACGTCGAACCAGTGCAGCAGCTCGGCCACGTTGGCATGTTCGAAGTTGTAGGTGCTCTGTTCCACCTCGTTCTGGTGGAAGACGTCGCCGTAGGTCACCGTACCGCGCGGACCGTCGGTCCAGATCAGGTCGTAGACGTTGTCCACGTTCTGCAGGTACATCGCCAGGCGCTCGAGACCGTAGGTGATCTCGCCAGTCACCGGGCGGCACTCCAGGCCACCGGCCTGCTGGAAGTAGGTGAATTGGGTCACTTCCATGCCGTTGAGCCAGACTTCCCAGCCCAGGCCCCAGGCACCCAGCGTGGGTGACTCCCAGTTGTCCTCGACGAAGCGCAGGTCGTGCACCAGCGGATCAAGCCCCAGCTCCTTCAGCGAACCGATATAGAGCTCAAGGATGTTTTCCGGGTTCGGCTTCATCACCACCTGATACTGGTAGTAATGCTGCAGACGGTTGGGGTTTTCGCCATAGCGGCCATCGGTAGGCCGGCGCGACGGCTGCACGTACGCGGCAGCCCACGGCTCGGGCCCCAGCGAGCGCAGAAAAGTGGCGGGATGGAAGGTGCCGGCGCCGACCTCGGTATCGAGTGGCTGCAACAGCACACAACCTTGCTTCCCCCAATACTGATTGAGGGTCTGGATCACATCCTGGAAGGTACGTGCGGACATGGCTTTCCGTGACCGTGAACAAAGCGCGTTAGTATAGCCCCAGCAAGCCTGCCCGCCGGCTGTCGGGCCCGCGTTCACCTCCGGAGACCCGCCCACGCATGGCCGCCCATCCGCAAACCCGTTCCCTGCTCGGCCGTCGCGGCAAGCTGGCGCTGGACGAGACACTGGCTTCGCTGGTGGTGGACGGCTATCTGGCGGCGGACGATGCCAAGCAGGTGCGGATGGGAGCTCGCTCCGGTCGCAGTACCATCGAGCTGCATCCGCTGGTGCTGATTGCCAACGCCAAGTTGCCCAACCAGCGCGAACCGGGACGGCCGCTGAGCCTGGAGAACCTCACCGAGTGGCTGGCCGGCGCGGCCAAGCTGGCGTATCTCAAGATCGATCCGATGAAGATCAACGCCGCGGCGGTCACCCAGGTGGTGAGCCACGCCTACGCGCAGCGCCACCGCATTCTGCCGGTGGCGGCGACACCCGGCGAAGTGACCTTTGCCACGTGCGAGCCGTTCGAGGAAGCCTGGGCGGCCGACCTGTCGCACATGCTGCGCCGGGATGTGCGCCGGGTCGTTTCCAACCCGCTCGACATCAACCGCTACCTGCAGGAATTCTACGGTGTCCAGCGCTCGATCCAGATGGCGCAGGATGCCAAGAGCAACGGTGGCTACGACACCGCCGCCATCCTCAACTTCGAGCAGTTGGTGGAATTGGGCAAGGCCGGCGAAGTGGGCGCCGATGACCGCCATGTGGTGCACATCGTCGACTGGCTGCTGCAATACGCCTTCGAGCAACGCGCTTCGGATATCCACCTGGAGCCGCGCCGCGAAGCCGGCCTGATCCGTTTCCGCATCGACGGCGTGATGCACAAGGTGTTCGAGCTGCCGCCGCCGGTGATGACCGCGGTAACCGCACGCATCAAGATCCTCGCGCGCATGGACGTGGCCGAAAAGCGCCGCCCGCAGGACGGTCGCATCAAGACCCGCTCGAGCACCGGGCGCGAGGTGGAACTGCGCATCTCGAACATGCCCACCGCGTTCGGCGAGAAGGTGGTGATGCGCATCTTCGATCCGGACATCGTGGCCAAGGACTTCAGCCAGCTCGGCTTTTCCGCGACCGAAGCGGAAACCTGGCGCAGCATGGTGGAGCGACCACACGGCGTGGTACTGGTCACCGGCCCCACCGGCTCGGGCAAGACCACCACGCTGTACTCGACGCTCAAGCACCTGGCCACGCCCGAGATCAACGTCTGTACGGTGGAAGACCCGATCGAGATGGTCAGCCCCGAGTTCAACCAGATGCAGGTGCAGACCTCGATCGACCTGGATTTCGCCAGCGGCGTGCGCACCCTGTTGCGACAGGACCCGGACATCATCATGGTCGGCGAAATCCGCGACCTGGAAACCGCACAGATGGCGGTGCAGGCCTCGCTCACCGGCCACCTGGTGCTGTCCACCCTGCATACCAACGACGCGCCCAGCGCGGTCACCCGCCTGCTCGATCTCGGCGTGCCGCATTACCTGATCCAGTCCACGCTGACTGGCGTGGTGGCGCAACGCCTGGTGCGCACCTTGTGTCCGCACTGCAAGAAGGAAGCCGAGCAGGATCCGCATGAATGGGCGGCCCTGATACACGGCTGGTCATTGCCACTGCCTGAGCGCGTGTTCCGCCCGGTCGGCTGCCTGGAATGCCGCAACACCGGCTTCACCGGCCGCACCGGCATCTACGAGATGATGCGCCTGTCGCCGCGATTGCGCGGGCTGATCTCGGCCCAGCTCGATCTTGGCCGCTTTGGCGCCGGGGCCCTCGCCGAAGGCATGCGTCCGCTGCGTATTTCCGCCGCGGAACAGGTCGCACGCGGACTGACGACAGTCCAGGAAGTGCTTACCGTGCTCCCGCCCATCGATACAATCGATGCCGAGTAATCGCCGATACGTTCAACTGCATGAAACCCGTCCTGATCATTCTTACCGGCCGCGCCCCGGACAACATCCGCGCGCGCCACGGAGACTTTCCCCACTGGTTCCGGGTCGGGGCGAAGCTGGCCCGACCGTTGTGGATCGTGGACGTGGCAGCGGGCGAACCACTGCCTTCGCCGCATACCGTGTCCGGCAGCATCATCACGGGTTCGGCGGCGATGGTGACCGAACGCGCCGCGTGGAGTGAGCGCACGGCCGGCTGGATTCGGAACGCGATGGATGTGGAACTGCCGATGTTCGGCGTCTGCTTCGGACATCAATTGATGGCGCACGCCCTCGGTGGTCGCGTGGACTACCTGCCGGGAGGCCGCGAAATCGGCACGCTGCCCATCTCGCAGTACCCAGGCGGCTCCAGCGATCCGCTGCTGAGCGGTTTACCCACCAGTTTTCGCGCCCACACCACGCACGAGCAAAGCGTACTCGAGCCGCCGGCCGGGGCCACGGTGCTGGCCGGCTCCACCCGCGACCCGAACCATTTCCTGCGCTACGGCCGCCACGCGACGAGCGTGCAATTCCATCCGGAATTCAACGCCGATGTCATGCGCGCCTATATACGACGCAAGCACAGCGTGATGCAGCAGGAAGGACAGGACCCGCAGGCCACGTTCCGGGCCGTGGCGCCCACACCCGATGCGCGACGCTTGTTGCACCGCTTCGCGCGGCTCAACCACCTGGCCGCCGGTGCTCCCGAAGCGCTAACCGCGCAAGCGCCGCGCGATCGAGTTGCGTGAGACCAGCGCGAAAGCCACGCCAAACAGGAAGCCCGCGATGTGGGTCCACCACACGACCGCACCGTAGCTCGGGCCTGCATAGCTGAACAGCAATTGCAGCAGCACCCAGATGCCGATCAGCAGGAAAGCCGGCACGCGCACGAACTGCATGTACAGGCCCAGTGGCAACACCAGTCCGAGCCGCGCGCGTGGGAACAACGCCACGTAGGTGCCCACCACGGCCGACACCGCGCCGCTGCAGCCGATGATCGGGCGCCCCACGCCGGCCAATGACAAGGCCCCCATCAGGTTGGCCACCACGCCACCGATCAGGAACAGCAACAGGAAGCGCAACGATCCCAGCGCGCGTTCCGCCGGCAACCCGAAGATCACCAGGAACAAAAGGTTGCTGAGCAGATGCAGCCAGGCCACGTGGATGAACAGCGCAGTGAACAGGCGCAGCAACGCCGGGTCCCGCAACTGCCGTAGCAGGCTCTCGTGCTGGTGAAAGATATTCGCCGGAATCGTGCCCCATTCCAGCAGCAGGGACACACGCTGCGGTGCCGGCGTCAGAGCCAACCCGACGAAGGTCACCACGCACACCACGACCAGCAATAGCGTGGCCCACTGCCACTGCTTGCGCCGTCTGGTTTCAACATGGATGAACACGGCGTCCCCGATAGCGGTCTGCTGGAAACATGATACGGGAAGTCATGGGCTTTCCGTGCCATCACGGCCAGGACCGGAAAATGGAAACTCTCGTGCGGAATCAGCGGGGGCTCTCGACCGACATCCTGCCACGCGATCACGGCGGGGGCGTTCGTACCGGTTCGGTCGGCACCAAAGCAGAAGGCCTCCCCGGATGGGGAGGCCTTCTAAGGATAAAGCCCCTGGCGGTGACCTACTCTCGCATGCAAGAAGCACACTACCATCGGCGCGGCTGCGTTTCACTTCCGAGTTCGGGATGGGATCGGGTGGTGCCACAGCGCTATGGCCGCCAGGGAAGGGGTAGAAGCAGCGCGACTGCGCCCGCTTCAAAAGGTGTAAACGAGTGACAAGCGATTTGGAACAAGTCGTACCGACATGCGTCATCAAGGCGAATCCTGCTCTTTTGAGGAGTCCGGCCAAGGATGGTCGGATTCGTCGCAGAGGGATCTGCACATGCGAAGCGTCTTGGGGTTATATGGTCAAGCCTCACGGCTCATTAGTATCAGTTAGCTCAATGCATTGCTGCACTTCCACACCTGACCTATCAACCACCTGGTCTTGATGGTGCCTTAAGGAGAGTCAAGCTCTCGGGAGATCTCATCTTGGGGCGTGCTTCCCGCTTAGATGCTTTCAGCGGTTATCACTTCCGTTCGTAGCTACCGGGCAATGCCATTGGCATGACAACCCGAACACCAGCGGAACGTCCACTCCGGTCCTCTCGTACTAGGAGCAGCCCCCCTCAAATCTCCAACGCCCACGACAGATAGGGACCGAACTGTCTCACGACGTTCTGAACCCAGCTCGCGTACCACTTTAAATGGCGAACAGCCATACCCTTGGGACCGGCTACAGCCCCAGGATGTGATGAGCCGACATCGAGGTGCCAAACACCGCCGTCGATATGAACTCTTGGGCGGTATCAGCCTGTTATCCCCGGAGTACCTTTTATCCGTTGAGCGATGGCCCTTCCATACAGAACCACCGGATCACTAAGACCTACTTTCGTACCTGCTTGATCCGTCGATCTTGCAGTCAAGCACGCTTATGCCTTTGCACACAGTGCGCGATGTCCGACCGCGCTGAGCGTACCTTCGTGCTCCTCCGTTACTCTTTGGGAGGAGACCGCCCCAGTCAAACTACCCACCATACATGGTCCCTGATCCGGATTACGGATCTAGGTTAGAACGTCAAGCACTTCAGGGTGGTATTTCAAGGATGGCTCCACCAAGACTGGCGTCCTGGTTTCAAAGCCTCCCACCTATCCTACACAGAAGAACTCAACGTTCAATGTAAAGCTATAGTAAAGGTTCACGGGGTCTTTCCGTCTTGCCGCGGGAACGCTGCATCTTCACAGCGATTTCAATTTCACTGAGTCTCGGGTGGAGACAGCGCCGCTGTCGTTACGCCATTCGTGCAGGTCGGAACTTACCCGACAAGGAATTTCGCTACCTTAGGACCGTTATAGTTACGGCCGCCGTTTACTGGGGCTTCGATCAAGAGCTTCGCCTTGCGGCTGACCCCATCAATTAACCTTCCAGCACCGGGCAGGCGTCACACCCTATACGTCCACTTTCGTGTTTGCAGAGTGCTGTGTTTTTGATAAACAGTCGCAGCGGCCAGGTTACTGCGACCCTTCTCAGCTCAGCTACGCATGTAGCCACCAAAAAGGGCGCACCTTCTCCCGAAGTTACGGTGCCATTTTGCCTAGTTCCTTCACCCGAGTTCTCTCAAGCGCCTTGGGATTCTCACCCTGCCTACCAGTGTCGGTTTACGGTACGGTTTTTCCATAGCTGAAGCTTAGTGGCTTTTCCTGGAAGCGTGGTATCAGTCACTTCGTCCAATAGGACTCGTCTCGGTGCTCGGCATAAAGGGTCCCGGATTTGCCTAAGACCCATGCCTACCGCCTTTCCCCGGGGCAACCAACGCCCGGTAGACCTAACCTTCTCCGTCCCCACATCGCACTATGGAAAAGTGCAGGAATATTAACCTGCTTCCCATCGACTACGCATTTCTGCCTCGCCTTAGGGGCCGACTCACCCTGCGCCGATGAACGTTGCGCGAGGAAACCTTGGGCTTTCGGCGTGGGGGCTTTTCACCCCCATTATCGTTACTCATGTCAGCATTCGCACTTCTGATACCTCCAGCAGACCTTACGATCCACCTTCGCAGGCGTACAGAACGCTCCTCTACCGCGCATCATCGAAATGATGCACCCCGAGCTTCGGTGTCTAGCTTAGCCCCGTTAAATCTTCCGCGCAGACCGACTCGACCAGTGAGCTATTACGCTTTCTTTAAAGGATGGCTGCTTCTAAGCCAACCTCCTGGCTGTCTATGCCTTTCCACATCGTTTTCCACTTAGCTAGAACTTTGGGACCTTAGCTGCGGGTCTGGGTTGTTTCCCTTTTCACGACGGACGTTAGCACCCGCCGTGTGTCTCCCGTACAGTCTGTCCTGGTATTCGGAGTTTGCCATGGTTTGCTAAGTCGCGATGACCCGCTAGCCATAACAGTGCTCTACCCCCAGGAAGATACATACGAGGCGCTACCTAAATAGCTTTCGAGGAGAACCAGCTATCTCCGAGTTTGTTTAGCCTTTCACTCCTATCCTCAGCTCATCCCCATCTATTGCAACAGATGTGGGTTCGGTCCTCCAGTGCGTGTTACCGCACCTTCAACCTGGCCAAGGATAGATCACTCGGTTTCGGGTCTACTGCCAGAGACTATGCGCCCTATTCAGACTCGGTTTCCCTTCGCCTCCCCTAGACGGTTAAGCTCGCCACTGACAGTAAGTCGCTGACCCATTATACAAAAGGTACGCAGTCACCCTTGCGGGCTTCCACTGCTTGTACGTATACGGTTTCAGGGTCTATTTCACTCCCCTCTCCGGGGTTCTTTTCGCCTTTCCCTCACGGTACTAGTTCGCTATCGGTCAGTCAGGAGTATTTAGCCTTGGAGGATGGTCCCCCCATGTTCAGACAGGGTTTCTCGTGCCCCGCCCTACTCAATTTCACGCACGGTGCCCTTTCACCTACCGGGCTATCACCGTCTACGGCGAGCCTTTCCAGACTCTTCGATTAAAACACTGTGCGCTTT